>NZ_JBXSQI010000008.1:0-99033 GCF_057063565.1 Gilliamella sp. X-57
GTTGTCCTTCAGAAAGCTCAAAACAAATAGGCAAACCACCACTATCAACCGCAAGATGAATTTTAGTTGAATGACCACCACAGCTCTGACCTATTTGCTCGGAATGCTCCGTTGCAGCGCCTGTACTATGTTGATGAGCCCTGATAATCGAGCCATCTAGGAACACCCATTCAAAATCCGCTAGTTGTGATAAATGTTTGAAAATATCAACTAATATTCCTTTTTTAGACCACAAATTAAATCGCCTATAGATGGTGCTCCATCCACCAAACTCTTCTGGCAAATCTCGCCAAGGAATACCGGTTCTCATTCGGAAAAGGCTCCCTTCAAACGTCATCCGATGCTCGGATTTATTATAAACTCGGCCGGTATTTTTCATTATTTGTAGTAGCTTTTCCCACCGTTTATCTGTTAGCATTGTTCTTGGCATGATGAATCGCGTTATGATTGTTTTTTGCAGAATTATTATAACTCACATCATGCCGTCTAAAAAATAACCACTAGAGATCAACACGCCCTATTAAAAATAGTAGAAAAAAATAATATAAGGAAAAATAGTAAAATGGAGTTTTATTGGTTAATTAAGATTTTTTTGATAGGCTTTGCTATATTTTCTTGGGTTAGTTATAGCTCAAAAAGACATACAAATAAGCAAAATTTAAAGGAAGTCATTAATGATCGCATATCAATAAGAAAATTAACCGAAAACGAATTTGATCTTTTAAAACCTTATCTGAATAATAAACGGTTAGTATTTCCGTGTAAATATTAATCATTATTAATTGATTTAGAGGTATCAAAGATAGCAGGAAACAGTGTCCGTCATAGTTTATATACGAATACTGAAGAAACCTCTTTTTATTATGAGATTGATGGGATTGAACTCTTTTCCCTTATAACATGTACCTCCATATTTCAGATTTTAACGTTGCAGAAGTCGTTTTTACCGAGAAATATGCATTTGTGGTTAAAATCAATGATTATGATCTAAAAATTGCCGCTCCATTCGTATCACCAATTTTTGTTAGTCTTGCTGTTGTTATGATTATGGCTTTAGTCTCGATTTTAAATGGCGTTGCAATTTGTTACAAATTGTTGGCTAATCATCGACGCAAGAATAAAATTTTAGGTATATATAAAAATCGAATAATATAATGACTATTTGTAACTTATTTACAGCAAAACGAAGGCTTTATCGAAGAATGATAACTAAACCATTTGTATAGGATTGATTTAGGCTATGTTATTTGATAAAGCCGTAAGAATTTCGGTTTTATATGCTATTTATTGCTTTTAGTGCATAAGCAATTAGGTTATAGAAACAAATTCACATCCAAAAACAGTCAGAAAGATTATTGATTTTATTTTATTTTTTTTATTTACTAAAAACACACCAATTTGTTTAAGGTAACTGTAGCTATATTATCACCAAAGTAAAAACGTCCAAAAATCACCACACCTAGTTTAATTCATCCAACGATTTAGCCATCAAACAATTTTATAAAAATGTGGCATAGAACATGAGCTTCGGATTTATGTGTCATAGTAAAAAGAGAAAAATCATTACTATAATTATGGTCAATTCTTCAATTGCTTAGGAAATATTATGACAGCATATATTAATGCAAAGAAAAATGATTTTGCACAAACCGTTATTATGCCAGGTGATCCTTTGCGAACAAATTTATTTCCGAAACTTATTTAACAGATGCAAAGCAAATTTGTAATGTACGTAACATGTTAGGTTATACTGGAATATATAACGGTATTCCAGTTTCAGTCATGGGGCACGGAATGGGGATTCCGTCAATTACGCTTTATGAGCATCAATTAATCAATGACTTTAATGTAAAGCGTATTATTCGTATCGGTGGTTTAGGTGCAACACAGCACAGCGTAAAAATGCGTGATGTTATTTTAGCGGTTGCTGCTGGTACTGATTCAATGACTAATCAAAAAAGAGCAAATGGTTATAACATTGCTACTCCTGCTAGTTTTTCTTTATTACACAATGATTATGAAACTACCAAAATTATGAATATTCCTGTTAAAGATGGCAATGTCTTTAATGATGAGCTTAATTATGATCCTGATGAATCGTTAATTAGCAATTTAGAAAGATCAGGTGTTTTAGGCATCGATATAGAGGTGGCTGGTTTATATGGTATTGCTCAACAATTCAATATTGAGTCTTTAGCCATTTTAACTGTTTCTAACCACTGCCTAACTGGTAAAGAAACCTCTGCTGAAGAGAGATAACTAACATTTAACATACAGGTTGCCATAAAATCATAAAATATCATGCTAAATCATTTTTCAGGATAATATTATGAAAAATAAGCTATCACTCACATTAATTAGCTTTCTGGCTAATTTTATTATAGCTGGTTTTACCAGCCAATTTGGTATGTTAATAAAACCGATTGCACAATGTTTTAATGCTGATGTCAATAAAGTTGCATTTATCTTTTCTTTACTTAATGGTGGTGCTACTGATTAAGGCGGGGCAATCTGACTTCTTTAGCTTGTTATGCATGGTCAGACGACTGACCACAAAACGTGTAGCCAACTTGGTGAGAGTATTTTTTCTTTATGATTTAGGGTTATTTCTCTTGCCAGTGATAAAGTATTAGTTTTTTTATCCCTATCTATTACTGTTGTTGCTTAATTTACTGTAAATGCTGCGAGTTTTTCGCGCAATATGGTCAAAAAATATAATATAGGTTGATTATGTAAATGATAATCATTATCATTATGTTGTTATTTTTGTTTTAATTAATAAAGTAAAATAATAAACGATAGGGTGAACAAATAATGAAATTAGTGAATCAATTAGCTATATTAGGGGTATTGAGCACAACATCGGCTATTGTTGGTGCACAAGAAAAATTTAATGAGGATACTAATATCGAGACGATGAAAGTTTTTGCTAACATTAAGGATAATAATGATCAGCGGATAAAAAAATCATCAACAGCAACAAAAATGCCTTTTGATATAAAAGATATTCCTCAAACGATTAATTCTGTTAACCTTGAGCAACAAAAAATTTACGGGCAAAATGATCTCAATGTGATAGTCAATAAATTGCCAGGCGTTGATACAACTTATGACATGCGAGATGAGGGTATAAAACTCCGTGGTTTTTCAGCAAGTTCTGGTGATATTTATCGTGATGGTGCCCGTGCAAGTGGGCAAGTTAGACAAAGTACCGCAAACATAGAGCGGATTGAAGTGTTAAAAGGCCCTGCATCTGTGCTTTATGGACGTGGATCGGGTGGTGGAATCATTAATATGATTAGTAAACAAGCTAATTTTGATTCGCCTTCGATTTTAAGCTTACGTAGCGGTTCGTGGGATAAGTATGGTGGTATGGTGGATATCAATCAGGTTTTACATGATAAACTTGCGATGCGAATGACTGTTGATCATCAATTAGATAGAAGTTTTCGTAAAGGCATTAAACAAAGGGATACAATGGTCTCACCAAGTATACTTTATGATAATTTAGATGGATTTAATTGGTTAGTTCAATATACTCATGATAATTTGTGGCGTAAGCCTGATAGAGCACCGGCTTATTATGATTTACCTAAAGGCGTATCGATTAAAACGGCCTATGCTCATCCTGATGATTATGTGAAAGATAATTATCGTTCATTACGTTCTGTAATGGGATATGAATTCAACCATGACTGGTCTATCAAATTAACCAATCAATACCGTCAAGCGTCTCAAAATTTTGATCATATTTATGCAGGTAATTATTGTCATTTAAATGGCAAACTGAATAATGGTAAAGATTGTCATCATCAAGGTAAATTACAATTTCGCCGAGCTTGGCAAGAAACTGCTAATAAGACATATAGTAACACAGCTGATTTAATGGGTAAATTTAATACTGCAAGTATTGTTCATGATATGCTTATTGGTATTGAATATAACATTGAAAAGCGCCAACCAAGATTAGCCTTAACTAGCGTTTATCCAGAAGTGGTTGATCCGTTTTATCCGCATTGGCATTCCAAAAAGCCTCATTATAGTAAATTGAATACTAAAACTAATCATAAAGCCACATCAAAAGGATTTTATTGGCAAGACTTAATTAGTTTTACAGCACAATGGAAATTATTAGCAGGATTACGTTACGATAATTATAATTTTGCATCAAATGACAAATTAAAACATCAAAACCGTTCATATGATGGGCACTCGTTAAGTCCTCGAGTTGGTTTAATTTGGCAACCTGTGGAATCGCAGAGCTTTTATGCTTCTTATAGTAAAAATTTTGCACCTTATGGAGGACGAGGCCTTATTACAATTTCGACTGACTCAAAAACAGTTTATGATGATAAACCGCAATATTCGCGTCAATATGAAGTTGGAATTAAAAGTGATTGGCTAGATGATAAGCTTTCCTCTCAAATCGCCCTTTATGATCTTGAACTATACAATGTTCGTTACCAGCCGGATGCAGTTAATGATCCTTATAATTGGCAGGTAAAAGGGAGTGATCGTAGCCAAGGCATTGAGTTAAGCGCTATTGGTCAGCTGGCATCAAAATGGTACATTAATAGTGGTATTGGTTATCAACAAGCCAAAGTCCATAAAGATAAAAAAACGCCGGCCAATCAGGACAAATATTTACCTAATACAGCTAAGCATAGTGGTTATTTAAGCGTTCGTTATTTACCTTACGATAATTGGTTTACTGAAGTGGAACTTAATTATAAAGGATCGATGTATAACGATGATAAGAACCAAATTAAACGCCCAGGTTATACTGTATGGAATGCTGCGGTTGGTTATCAATCTCGCTATTTTGATGTAACTTTAGCATTTACTAATTTACTAGGTAAAGAGTATTGGCGTTCAAGTAGTATGCCGGGTACACCTAGAGCCTTTTTGTTGACCGCTAGTTATAAACTGTAAGGTGATATAAAGACAAATGCTGAATGAATTAAGGGTAAGTCATGATTGGCAAGCTAATCTAGCTTATTTATTCAGCATTTTGTTAATAAATTCAGGTGTTTTAATCTTAAAAAATAAGTTTATAGAGTTTTTTTATATTAGTTGAGAGACTGAGAATTTAATATCGAATGTTGACGATGATAATCAAGCAGTTAAATTGCTATGTAAGAGATTTGAGTGAATTCAACATCGTATTTGATGCTAATTTTATTTTTGCTGCTTTTAATGCTGTTTTAGTAATAAAACTTATTTAATTATTTAATATTAAAGCAATCGGTCTTTTAAGATGACATAAAATACAAAAAAAGCAAAGGCAGATGTAGAATTTAACTCAAAAGTTTAACAAGTTGTCACCGATATAATAAGTAAGATTGATTAAAAAGAATAAGTCGATTTAGATGGATATAACAAAATTCTACGTGCCTTATTAAAAAGTCACGTTTTAAAAAATAAGAATAAATTTGGTGACATTCTTTTAAAAGAATTAGTTAAAGCTAATTATTCAATTGTGAGACAAGGCAGATTCTGCTATACTACATTCCCGTCTGATTCTTGTATGTTGTATTGGTTTTTATGCTTGAAAATCGGTGCAATATTGTTCTAATAAATTAATAATGGTCTGGTATTAATGGTCACGAATTATATTTTTGTTACAGGCGGTGTCGTTTCTTCTCTTGGTAAAGGCATTGCCGCAGCATCTCTTGCTGCAATTTTAGAAGCCCGCAATTTAAAAGTCACCATGCTCAAGCTTGATCCCTACATTAATGTCGATCCGGGCACAATGAGTCCTATTCAACATGGTGAAGTGTTTGTGACTGAAGATGGTGCTGAAACCGATCTTGATTTGGGTCATTATGAACGTTTCATTCGCACAAAAATGACGCGAAAAAATAATTTCACTACAGGTCGCATCTATTCTGATGTGTTACGCAAAGAACGCCGTGGCGATTATTTAGGGGCAACGGTTCAAGTTATTCCTCATATCACTAATGCAATTAAATCACGCGTGATTGATGGGGCAAAAGGTTTTGATGTTGCCATTGTTGAAATTGGTGGTACAGTAGGTGATATTGAATCTCTTCCATTTTTAGAAGCGATCCGTCAATTAGCCGTGGATGTGGGTCGTGAGCACACGTTATTTATGCATTTAACGCTAGTACCTTATTTAGCGTCTGCTGGTGAAGTGAAAACAAAACCAACACAGCATTCAGTAAAAGAGTTACTGTCAATTGGTATTCAACCTGATGTCTTAATCTGCCGTTCTGATCGCATTATTCCTGCTCATGAACGTGCCAAAATTGCGCTATTTTGTAATGTGTCTGAGCGTGCAGTTATTTCGCTTAAAGATGTCGATTCTATTTACAAAATACCTGCGTTATTAAAATCGCAAAACTTAGATACCTTCGTTTGCAAACGATTTAATCTTGAATGTAAAGAAGCCGATTTATCGCAATGGGAACAAGTGATTTATGAAGAAGCCAACCCAGTGGGTGAAGTAACCATTGGTATGGTGGGTAAATATATTGCTTTACCCGATGCTTATAAATCGGTGAATGAAGCGTTAAAACACGGGGGATTAAAAAATCGTTTAACAGTGCACATTCGTTATATTGATTCAGAAGATCTTGAATCGCGTGGCACAGAATTACTTCAAGGCTTAGATGCGATCTTAATTCCAGGTGGATTTGGTTATCGTGGTGTTGAAGGTAAAATTATGGCAGCTCGCTATGCGCGCGAAAACAAAATCCCATATTTAGGTATTTGCCTTGGCTTACAAGTAGCTATGATTGAATATGCGCGTAATGTTGCAGGTATTAAAGATGCTAACTCAACCGAATTTGTTAAAGACTGTGCCAGCCCAATCATTGCTTTAATCACAGAATGGAGTGATGAATCCGGCAATGTGGTACAACGTAATGAAAATAGTGATTTAGGTGGCACAATGCGTTTAGGTTCGCAAGTTTGCCATTTAGAACCAAATTCATTAGTATACGGTATGTATAAAAATGAATCGATTACTGAGCGTCATCGGCATCGTTACGAAGTAAACAACAATTTATTACCTGAAGTGGTTAAAGCTGGGTTAAAAGTGACAGGTCTTTCAACGGATAGAAAGCTGGTCGAAATTATCGAAATTCCAGATCACCCATGGTTTGTTGCGTGTCAGTTCCATCCGGAATTCACATCAACACCGCGTGATGGGCACCCACTATTTAGTAGTTTTATTAAAGCTGCCAAAGATTATCAAGAGCAGCAACAAAAATAGTTTTGAATTAACATTTGTAATATATCTGTCATATAGAGGAAAATAACATGGCAAAAATCGTTAAAGTACATGGTCGTGAAGTCATCGACTCTCGTGGTAATCCAACTGTTGAAGCCGAAGTTCATTTAGAAGGTGGTTTTGTTGGCCTTGCAATCGTTCCATCAGGGGCATCAACGGGTTCACGTGAAGCGTTAGAACTTCGTGATGGTGACAAATCTCGCTTTTTAGGTAAAGGCGTATTAAAAGCGGTAGAAAACGTAAATGGACCAATCGCTAAAGCTGTTGTTGGTAAAGATGCATTAGATCAAGCTGCTATCGACCAAATCATGCTTGACTTAGATGGCACTGATTTCAAATCTAACTTAGGTGCAAACTCAATTCTTGCTGTATCTTTAGCAACCGCTAAAGCAGCAGCTGCTGCTAAAGGTGTTCCACTTTATCAACATATTGCAGATCTTAACGGTACTCCAGGTCAATACTCAATGCCATTACCAATGATGAACATCATCAACGGTGGTGAACATGCGGATAACAACATCGACTTACAAGAATTTATGATTCAACCAGTTGGTGCTAAAACAGTACGCGAAGCAATTCGCATGGGTTCTGAAGTATTCCACAACTTAGCTAAAGTATTACATGCTAAAGGTATGAATACAGCAGTGGGTGATGAAGGTGGTTTTGCGCCTAACTTAGGTTCAAATGCTGAGGCATTAGCTTGCATTAAAGAAGCTGTTGAAAAAGCAGGTTATGTATTAGGTAAAGATATTACTTTAGCGATGGACTGTGCCGCTTCTGAGTTCTATAACAAAGAAACAGGTAAATATGTATTAAAAGGTGAAGGAAATAAAGAATTCACTGCGCAAGAATTTACTCATTATTTAGAAGGTTTAACAGAACAATATCCAATCGTATCAATCGAAGATGGTTTAGATGAAAGCGATTGGGAAGGTTGGGCATACCAAACTAAAGCATTAGGTCACAAAATTCAATTAGTGGGCGACGATCTATTTGTAACCAATACAAAAATCTTCAAACAAGGTATTGAAAAAGGTATTGCTAACTCTATTTTAATTAAAGTAAACCAAATCGGTACATTAACTGAATCTATCGCTGCAGTTAAAATGGCAAAAGATGCTGGTTATACTGCTGTTATTTCTCACCGTAGTGGTGAAACCGAAGATTCAACAATCGCTGATTTAGCAGTTGGTTTAGCTGCTGGTCAAATCAAAACTGGTTCAATGAGCCGTTCTGATCGTGTTGCTAAATATAACCAATTAATCCGTATTGAAGAAGCATTAGGTTCAAAAGCACCATTCAATGGTTTAAAAGAAGTTAAAGGTCAATAATTAGTTTTTTATAGACTAAATTATCACTTAAAAAAACGGTGACTAGTTCACCGTTTTTTATTTTCATATAATTTAAACCTACTTTATGTAGGAATAGTTGCACCGACTAAAGTTGTGTTGTACTCTTATTGTTTGATTTTTTTATGACTTATTAATAACTAATGCGTATTGATTAATTTAGTCACCCTATAATTGTTAAAATAACTAACTCGATTTAAAGTTCTACTTATGAATAATATTACGAATATGTCTCAGCCAAAAAGCAAATGGCAACTCTTTAACTGGCTCTATACCGGTAAATTACCGCTAAACGAATTATGGCTTAACCCGACCTATCGTTATAAGTTTTTTTTAAGGACATTGTTCTTAAGCCCAATTACTTTAAAATGGCTTGATAAATTAAGACAGTATCCACTACTGGGCTATTATTTTTCATGCCAAACTAATTTACCCTGTAAATTACAACGACCTTATTTGGCATCTTGCTTAAGCCAAAAAGCACGCTATGACGCTTTAGCCTATCATTATGACTTTTTAGCAAAACAACCCGATAGCGTAACTAAAGCCTTTTATAATCCAGTTTCGCCTTTTGTCTTGGCGAATGTTATTGCTAAAAATGAAACGAATATCCAAATTGCCGTTCAAGCTCGTAACAAATTTGCCAGAGAAGGTGAGGTAAGTCTTTATTTTTATGATAGTGATGGGATTGATTTAACCACATTAACGTTTTCAATTGTTGAATATCAAGGCAAACCAACACTCTTTATTGCTGGATTACAAGGCACAGGACACGATGACGCACGTACTCGTGTACAAAAAGCAACTAAAGCCTGCTATGGGCTATTTCCTAAACGTGTTGCAGTTGAAGCCGCATTAACCGTTGCGCGTTACTATCAATTAACGCAAATTGTCGCTGTTGGTAACAAAACTCATATCTATAACAATTGGCGCTATAACAGCCGTCAAGAACGCATTTTGTCTGATTATGACGATTTTTGGTTTACCCTTGATGGAAAACAAGATACTAATGGTTTATTTATACTACCAAATCAAATTAATCGAAAATCAATTGAAGAAATTGCCAGTAAAAAACGCTCAGAATATCGTAATCGTTATGCGTTATTGGATCAGCTTCAACTTAATATTGAGCAAACTTTAGCATCATTATAATGATAAGTGGTAATATATTAAAACATATAATTGACCCCATAATTTAACAATAAAAGCAAGGAATAGTTAAGGAATAAAATATGTATTTTGGTATTCTTATTGCGCTAGTACCGTTGGGTTTAGGCTATTTAATTAAAATTAAAAACAACTGCTGGATGTCCAAAATTAATCTAACTTTGAGTTGGATGATTTACCTTATTTTGTTCATTATGGGAGCTGAACTGGCACATTTAGATAATTTAGCCACTAATTTGCAAGTTATTTTATATTATGCAATTGTTCTTTTTATTTGCACGTTTGGCGGGAATTTTGTTGTTTTAATGATGCTGGATTTTTTTTCTACCTCCAAAAATGATAATGTAAATCAAATTTATACGTCACATTTTAAGATGATCCTTGAATCATTACGTGTGTGTATTGCATTAATTGTTGGGTTTATTTGTGGGTTATTGCCATTATTTATTTGGCAATATGCTGAAAATGTTACTCAAATTGTACTGGTTTTTTTATTATTTTTAGTCGGAATTCAATTACGCAGTAATAATATTTCTATTAAACAAATTTTACTCAATAAAGTTGGGATGACCACATCCATATTGGTTGTGATGAGCGTTTTATTGGGCGGGATTGTTGCCTCGTTTATTTTAAACTTGCCTGTTCGCGTTGGTCTTGCCATGTCATCTGGCTTTGGATGGTATTCATTATCGGGTATTTTAATGACAGAAGCGCATGGACCTGTTATTGGTAGTGCTACGTTTTTAAATGATATATTACGAGAATTGTGTGCGATTATTTTAATTCCTACATTGATTAAGCGTTATCAATTAACAACATTAGGACTATGTGGTGCAACATCAATGGATTTTACGCTACCGATGCTACAAAAAGGTGGGGGGATAGCCATTGTGCCGGCAGCTATTGCTCAAGGCTTTTTATTGACACTGATTATGCCGATAATTATCACGTTATTTAATTATGGTGGTTTCTAGCTTAATGTACAGAAAAACATCGGGTTGTTTACACTTTATAATTAAAATAATCTTCTAAAAAACTCATAAGGCGATTGGTTGTAAATCGCTCAAGCTTTTGTTTTTATCTTTTAAATTGTTACTATTTGCTGATTATGTTCTTTCTCTATTAAAGTACGAATCACGCTTTCGGATCACCCATTCATTTGTGGGCGGCTGGTTTAGTGAAATTTTAGTTCATACAATGGTGTGCACACATTTTAATAAATGAAAGTCGGCGAAGTCTTAATTAATTACCAAACGGTATAGAATCCTGAATATTTTTTACAAAATATAATCTAAATTGGGTAAATGCTCATATTGAGCACTCACCTCACAAAAAATTATGCTGTTTGTTTCGTGTTTTATATACAATGGTAGTCATGCTATTTAGCCTCATGAGATCATTTAGTATTATATCTGGTTGGACGGCTAACTATAAAACATTTAGTCAAATCAGTGACGGTTATTTTTCATTATGAATGGGCACCATATCTCTTGTCTGGGATACGGCGTTATGTATATTCATTACAGTGCCATTTCTTGAATTATTGTAAATAACGAGAGTAATTCCTATAACGGTTAAACCGAATAAAGCGATTTCTAGTAAAAGGCTTTATGAGTTTTTAGAGGATTATTTTAATCATGAAATGTAAATAACCTGCTGTTTTCTTACACTTAACTAACTATATTATTATACTAAATAACGATTATATAAGACTATCGCTAGCTAAAACCGCATCATAATTCTTCATCATCTACAACGCCATCAATGAATTTACCTTTGTACCATACCATATTTTTATACAATATATTATCTTCACCAATCACATGCGGGTTTTCTCGAATAATATTATTTCGGTTTAACAAACAAGCGTTATATTCATTGTCATTACATTTTCTGTATTCTTGAGTATCCATGTTTTTAAACTGACAACTATTTTTTATATTGATATATTTGTATTTTTGGTAATGATAAATGCTTTGTATTGTAGTCAAGACTCTTTGCTGTTTTTCATTATAATCATAACAATTTTTTTGACCTGTGGCCGATTTGTCTTTTGGGTTAAAATAGATATCGCTCCCCCACAAGTTTGTGGCAATAAATTTTCCTTTGTCATTGATATAGTAGTCATAATTTGCTCCTATTCTGGCACTTGAAGCATATTTCTTAATGGCTAAATCAAGTTTTCCGTCAAAATTGATATCTTCTAGATAAATACTGTTAAATTGGTTGTAGCTATAATTCAAATTCTGTATTTTTTGCAATAATTGGTGGTTACTTTTGGCATAAACATTAATACCAACCAGTTTAACTTTTTCTTTTTTCTGTTTTGATAATACCGCAGTAAAGTAGAGTTTATCTAATGAATCTGCCTGTAATAATTCAAGGCGATCAAATTCATCATCAGCTTCATCACTTATTTCAAATTGTTTTTGCAATTTTACTGGGTATTGTTGATTTTTTTTACCATCAAACCAATAACCAATTAATGTCTGATTAAATAGTGTTTGCCCACTATGATTAAATTTGAAATAACTAATTGAGTTTTTCATTTTTGGGCGATTATCATTGTTATCAAAATAAATATCTTTATCATCATAAAGTTTTAAACTGGTTTGCTGGCTAACTTCATCGCATGAGTCCATTAGCAGACAATCATAGGATAAAACATGTTGTATTTGTTTGTGATCATCTTTATCGACCCAAAAAGCTTTTACTGTGCTCAAATATAACGTTATTTCTTTATCCTCAATATGACCTTTGTAAGCGTAAGTAAAACTCAGTACAGGAAAGGAGAGTATTAGAAGCAAAGCAAATAGTATTGTTTTCATTGTTTTAAATTTCTTATTTGAATGTGATGTTGTAACTTATTTTATATAGATTGAAAAGGGGTAAAAAACTTAAGCCTAGCATATTAATTGTAATATTCTAGTATAAAAACAAGCAATTGTTAATGCACAATAATTCATTGTTTATAGATAATGATTAAAGCTTTATCTGGAAAATAGCCCAATCCTACCTCCTAATAGTTGCTTTACCCAAGATTAGAATCAATAAACAAAAAAATTTAAAAAATATTTAAACCTAAAATTTCTGTTTGTCTTTTATAGCTTGTTTAGCATTAATGCATAGCTGTGTATCAAGCCTTTTGCATTCTAAAGTGCTGTTCCTTTGGTTGGAATCATAAATTGAGACGTATCTATACCTTCAAGTTTGAGCAAGGCAATCTTTTTATCTATTCCACCCGCATAACCAGTTAAATTACCCTTTGTGCCAATAACACGGTGGCAAGGAATAATGATTGATATGGGATTATGTCCAACCGCACCGCCTACAGCTTGACTAGACATGCTGGCTTTGTTTGTTTTAAGCGCGATCTGTTTCGCGATATCGCCATAAGTTGTGACCTTGCCATATGGAATCTCACATAAAATTTCCCATACTAGGTGTCGAAAAGGTGTGCCATTTGGTGCAAGTTCGAGTTGAGATAGATCCGGTTTCTTTCCTAAAAAATAATCATCAAGCCATTTTTTTGTTGAGTTAAAAATGGGTAAATTAGGTTTTTCTTCGGTTTGTGTGTTGAGTATATGACCAAAATATTTTTCTCCTTCAATCCAAGCTCCGACTAACTTATTTTGCTGGCTGGCTAGGGTAATTAATCCTATTTGAGACGAATAATTGCATAAATAAAACATGTTGACCTTTTAGTTATGTTTAATAAAAATGATGTCAAATTATGCTTGTTTAGGGTGATAAATACTACAAATTTATTGATTAATATTATCCTTAAATGGCAAATGGCAAATGGCTCATTAGCGAGCCATATATTTCAAGGTTATTTAGCTTGATTTTTGCCTTTTTCAACGTAGCTCATATCGCCAAGGCTTTCGACAATAAATTTACCATCGTCGGTATAGCGAATTTTAGTGACACTGGCATTGCCTAATCCTGTTGTGATTGGTGTATCTAGCCATTCTTCAACCATAGCCATAATTGCCATGCCATGAGATACCACTAAAACATTACCTCCACCTTGCGCTTTGGCTGATTCCGCAATGGTTTTTAATGATGCTTGCATACGCGTTTTTACTTTATTGTAGTCTTCGGCTTCGCCTGATTTTTCAACTGCGGCAATAGCATTCATCATTTTTTTTAGGGTAACTTTACCTTTAGCCATGTCATCCATTAGATCTTTATCAGATTCATAACCTAAATATTTTGCAGCAGGATTCCACATATTAGGATCAAGATCACCTTCATAATCACCAAAACAGGTTTCACGCAATCCTTCCATTTCATTAATTTGAACTTTGTCACCTTTAGTTTCTAAAACAATGCGGGCAGTTTGTCGTGCTCGACCTAAATCACTAGAATAAGCCGAAATAAATTTAACATCTTTTAGACCGCGTCCTAGCTGCTCGGCTACTTCAACCCCTGGTTTGGTTAGTGGCGTATCAGACCAGCCTTGAGCACGATGTACGTTATTAAACATGGTTTTGCCATGTCGAGTCACATATAGGTAAGTATCATCAGCAAAAGCTTGTGATATGCTTAATATTAAAATAGTTAATGCACTGATTAATATAGTCATTTTTTTCATTTTGTTGTCCTCATTTATAATAAATTAAATCGATAATCTATAATGGTTTCTGCCGAAAGTGTAGGTGAGCGTTGGTATTTTCCGTGTCTAAGTTTTGGAGTAAGATCTGAAGCACTTACTGTTTTATAAGACCAGCCATAACCAACTTTTGATAAAATAGAGAGATTTTTAAACACACCGCTAGTTGGTTTCCATATATCAAAAAGGTTTATTTCGCCATTTTTTAATTTATTGTGTTTGTAGTTAAATTGGCCATAATTCATATAGAGACCTGTACTATTATCTTTAACAAAATCATAGCTCATTACTGTGGTTAGCACCAGCTCGCCATCTCGTAAATAGTCTGCGCCCGCAGCAGCTAAACCATTAAAACGAGCACGGGTATTTTTACCTAAATGTCGATTATAATACCCGATAGCGTTGTGTTTGTTGGCATCCGTGTAAGCTAAACCAACTTTAACACTCCAGTCATCTTCTTTCCATTCGACATCAGTTGCATAATGCCAGGCATGATCTTCAAACTCTTTTTTGTTTTGTTTCATGGCATTATAATTATCAAGCGCATAACTACCATAAAATTGTCCGCCTAAAATTAATTTTTGCATTGGTTTATATGATAATTCAATCACATGGCGTCTTAAATAATCTTTTGCAACCCCATAAGAATAATCCACCGTAAGCTCTTTATCTTTATAAGCGATTTCAGCAGTTGAAATATTATCAATGACTTTTTTACGATCGGCTGTTAAAAAATGTAATTTTTTAGCAGATTCTCGAGGGAGGGTACTATCGATATAGGCTAATGAAAAGTAGACATTATCATATTTTAGAATACCACTATAACCCAAATAACTATTTCGCGTAAGATGTTTTGATGAACTTATTACACCAAAATCTTTCAAACTATGCCAACCCGCTTTACCATTGAAATTAATGACATCATTACCTAATTTAATTTTTGCATAACGTTGAGTAATTTTATTAAAGCCATGCGCATGATGTTTGTTGTAGCTTTTACCATCATTGTAAAGTAAATTACGTGTTGCAAAATAATCACTAGCGCCTAATTTTATGACATTGTCGTAGGTGATATCAAAGCCAATAGTGTTGAATAAATAGCCTGACTTTAAATCAAAAGTAAAGACTTGTCCCCATGCACTGTGTACTTCTTTGGGCTGGGATGCATTTTCTTTTAAATACTTCCAATGATTACGAGTAGAAAATTCAAACTTAGAATTTTTAAAAAATAGGTCATCTAAGACTGAATTATTGGTTATTTCATTTGCCGATGCCAAAGAGCTTGATATCCCCAGCAGCATCATTGCGAGATATTTTATTTTCATTGTTATTTTTCCTAATCGTTTTTTATATTAAAAAAAAACCTAAATACTAAATCAGAGAACAACTCTCTAATTAACATTTAGGTTTTGCCTGTAACAAACAGTAACAATCCAATAATTTAAAGTTAAGTTTTTATTAAGTTAATGCCATTATGAAATTAATAATTATTCGGTTAGTTTCATTTTTTGCTGATTTAGTGCCGCTTTACCTTTATTAACATATTCCATATTGCCAATTTCACTTACAGTATATTGACCATTTTTATAAATAATTTTGATGACAGTTGCATTTGCTAGTGGTTTATTTTTATCTTTATTGTCAGTTAAATCTGAAATCATAGCCTGCATTGACATTCCTGAAGAAATAGCAAGAATTGTTTTTTCATGGTTGTTATGTGCGTTTTGTACTATAGTTTGTAACGCTGCTTGTGTTCTTGTTTTAACCTGTTGGTAATTTTCGGCTTGGTGTCTTGGATCTGTTTTTGCAATTGAATCTATCATCACATCTATAGGAAGATTGCCGGCTTGATACCCTTTATAAAAGGCATCAACAGAGTTGTATCCAGATAGTTTCATACTTGAATAGACCATTTTAGTATTTGGTCTACCTTCAAAACCACCAAAAAAAACTTCACGTAAACCTTTAAGTTCACGAATTTTATAATCTTTAACTCCTTTTTGTTCAAGAAGCATTTGCATTGTTTCACGTTGTCGTCCTGCATCACTTGTATAATAAGCATCAAATTGTATGTTTTTAAATCCTTCACCAAGGTAGCGAGCAAGTTTAATGCCTTGATCCGTCAATGGTGTGTCGGCCCAGCCTTGTACTAAATCATAAGTATTAAATAGAGTTTTTCCATGACGGGCAAAATAGATTGTGACGTCATCATCAATATTATTATCTGTTGCTATAGATGGATGTTGTGCGCAACTTGTCAGTAAAGTTACAATAATAAAACTGTTGGTTAATAAAAGTTTTGTTGTTGGTTTTTTCATGCGCTATCCTTTGGATAAATAATAGGGGATTAATCACGATAATCCCCTTAAATCATTTTATTCTTTTAAATTTTCACCTTTCGATGAAATCACGGACTGATACCAATAAAAACTTTTCTTTTTATACCGATTTAACGTACCTGTGCCATCTTGATTTAAATCAACATAGATAAAGCCATAACGTTTAGTCACTTCGGCTTTTGATGCGCTAATAAGGTCTATTGGCCCCCAACTGGTATAGCCCATGACTTCAACTCCATCGTTAATGGCTTCACGAATTTGCACTAAATGATCATTCATATAATTAATTCGATAATCATCATTGATAGTGTTGTCTGCTTCTAATTTATCTTTGGCACCCAAGCCATTTTCGACAATAAATAGTGGTTTTTGATAACGTTCATAAAGTAAATTAAGGAGATAACGAATCCCTGTTGGATCGATCTGCCACCCCCATTCGGATGCTTTAAGATAAGGATTAGGCACCATATCTAAAATATTACCTTTGGTTTTTTTAGACACATCGGATGTTGCACAACAGCTCATGTAATAACTAAATGAAACAAAATCGACGGTTTCTTTTAGATCTTGTTTATCTTGTTCGGTGATCTCAAGTTTAATATTATTTTCTTTAAAAAAGCGATTCATATAAGTTGGATAATGACCACGAACTTGCACATCACCAAAAAATAACCAACCATGATTTTCTTGATGAGTTGCCCAAACATCTTCGGGTTTTGGGGTAAGCGGGTAAGCCACTGCACCTAATAGCATATTGCCAATTTTGGCATCAGGGATCATTTGATGACAAAGTTTAACCGCTCGGCTACTGGCAACTAATTGATGATGGATAGCTTGGTAAATTTGTTGTTTGGTGCTGTTTCTATCCAAGCCTACACCCGTAAACGGTTCATGCAATGACATATTGATTTCATTGAAAGTTAACCAATATTTAACTTTATCTTTATAACGTGCAAAAACGGTTTTAGCATAACGAGTAAAACATTCGATCACTTTGCGATTGCCCCAACCGCCATATTGAGTAACAAGATAATAGGGCATCTCATAATGCGATAAAGTGACTAATGGTGTGATGTTGTGTGTTGCCATTTCGTCAAATAATTTGTCATAAAAGGCTAGCCCAGCTTCATTAGGTTGTTCTTCATCTCCATTTGGGAATATACGTGTCCAAGCAATTGATGTACGTAAACAGGTAAAACCCATTTCAGCAAATAGAGCTATATCTTCTGGATAGCGATGGTAAAAATCAATGGCATTGTCTTTTATGCTTGTAATATTGCTTTCATTTCGATCAATGATGTCACCAAATAAACCATTTGGTGTGCAATCTGATGTGGATAAACCTTTACCATCTGTACGGTAAGCACCTTCAACTTGATTGGCAGCAATGGCACCGCCCCAAAGAAAATCATTAGGAAATTTTGTTGACATGTTTTACTCCTTATTTTGGGATAACGCTAATAAAGCCTCTCCACTTTGAATATTATTATCTTCAACGAGACATTGTATATCTTGATAACTATCACTGTTAGTAATGATAATTGGAGTGGTCACTTCAAAACCAGCTTGCTTAATAGCGTCAATGTCAAAGCTAACTAATAGATCGCCTTTTTTTACTTTGCTACCAGCTTCGATATGAGCCTCGAAATATTGACCGTCTAGTTTAACGGTATCAATGCCTATGTGGATCAATATTTCAGCACCGCCATCAGTTTGAAAACCGATAGCATGCTTGGTTCTAAATAGTGACACGACCTCACCATTATCAGGCGCTACAGCTTGCCCAACTGTTGGGATGATTGCGATACCTTTACCCATTAACTCACTAGCAAATGTTGGGTCTTTAACCTCACTTAACGCAATGACTTTTCCTGACATTGGGCTGTAAATCGTAGTATTATTCGGGTTATCAATGTTTTCATTAGTAATATTATTCGATGATGAAGTATCGCTTTCATTAGTTTGAGATTTATCTTTAGGCATACCAAAAAAGTAAGTAGCTAATGTCGCAATGGTAAATGAAAGAATTGAAGCAACGACAACAGCATAAAATCTTGCATCTATCCCTTCTGGTGGGATTAATTGTAAAAATGCAAATATACTAATAAAGCCAAATGAATAGGTTACGGTGTGATAATAACCGACAATAGCACCGCCAATAGCAGCAGATAAACAACCAATCACAAATGGTCTTTTTAATGGTAAATTAACCCCGTAGATTGCAGGCTCAGTTACGCCAAAAATGCCAGACAATACCGAAGAACTAGCTAAACCTTTAAATTGTTTATCTTTAGATCGTAACATCACAGCTAATGCAGCACCAGTTTGAGCAAAGACAGCAGGGAACAGAATTGGCAACATAAAATCTTCTTGATAAAGCGCTATGTTATTCATGGCAAATGGCACTAATCCCCAATGAACACCAAAGATCACCATGATTTGCCAAACAGCGGCTAAAATCATTGAAGCAATAACGGAATTAAGTTGATAGATATAGATAATGCCCGAGGCAACTCCATCACTTAAAATAGATACAATAGGACCAATAACCGCAAAAGTTAAAGGTACTGTAATTAAGACCCCAAGCAATGGAGAAATAAATTTTTTAAACGAATCATGCAATATTTTATTAAAGTTTCGTTCTAATACTGAATAGAACCAGCTCGCCAAAATAATCGGGAATACTGATGAAGCATAGGGAATAAGATTAATTGGAATAGAGAAAAATTCGGTTTGTAATTCTAGAGTTCCTTTCATCATACCGACTATATTGGGGTGAACTAAAGCACCACCCAGTGCCATACCTACATAAGGATTGCCACCAAATTTTTTCACGGCAGAAAAACCCAAGATGATAGGGAGGTAATAAAAAGGTGCATCAGCAATGGCAAATAGGAAGTTATAAGTTGATGTTTCAGGAGCAATAATATCAAGTATTTGTAACAAAGATACCAAGCCTTTTAAAATTCCCCCTGCAACAAGAATAGCTAGAGCAGGAATAAAAATACCAGAAACTAAATCAATCAATTTAGATAGAACACCTAATTTTTTGTCCGATTTAGACTCCAAGCTAGCATTTTCATTAAGGTTGGTTAATTGCATAATATCACTAAATACGTCTGCAACATTATTACCGATAACGACCTGAAATTGTCCTCCACTTTGTACAACAGTAATCACACCAACTTGTTTTTTTAATGTATCTGCATCAGCTTTGCTATCATCTTTTAATACAAATCTTAAGCGAGTAGCACAATGCACTAAGCTGATAACATTGTCCTTTCCTCCAACATGCTGAATGATTGATTCGGCAAGCTCTTTGTTTTTCATACTTTATCCTTATTTTTATAACAAAAAACCTAGATCCCAAGATGTTTTTGGGATCTAGGTTTTGCTTGCAAAGTAAGCCGTGTTAACTTTGCAATAACAATCCAATTAATGATTAGTTTAGACTAACACAAATTTTAAAACTAGTTAAGATTTATACAATAATAATGGCTAAAGTGTGATTTACTTCACATTATGCTATTTAAGTTCAGTGCGTAGTTTTTGAATATGAATCGTTAAATATAGGCTTTCGTCATCAGAAAGGGGATGTTGATATTGTTGTATTAAATGTAAATCTATCTGTTTAGTACAAAGATAGGCGAGTTCATATTTTTGCCGAACTAATTCATACAAGGAGTTATCTTGTTGTGTTTGTTTGCTGTGACTTAGAATACGGTGAGCAAAAAATTTTAAATGAGTAACAAAACGCTGATAAGACAGGCTGTTTTCGTCATATTCAAAGTTAAAATAATATTTCACAATATTGAGAATTTCACGCATAATTTTAGTCATATTGACGATATTGGGCATCGTGTCATTTAATTGTGCATTGACGATATGAAAAGTAATAAAAACGGCTTCGTCTTCAGGTAATTCAATGGATAATCGCTCTTTTATTATGGTTAAAGCATATAAACCGATCTGAAACTCTTTAAGGTAAAATTTTTTGATCTCCCACAAAAATCCATTTGGAATGTCAAACCCTTGTTTATGACGCTCAATGGCAAAATGGATATGATCAGTCAGTGAAATATAAATGCTGTCTTGTAATTTACCATCTATACATTGTTTGGCATGATTAATAATAACTTCGGATGTGGTTAATACTTCAAAGGGAATCTTTGAAAGCAATTCTTCAAATTTTGGGTATGTTTCTTTATTATCCAAAGAAAACTGCTTTTCTATAAGACTCGTATCGATTAAATCACCCTTATGCTTTTTAAAGCCAATTCCACGACCGGTGACAATTAATTCATCGCCTTTCGCATCAAGGGTAACAATAACATTGTTATTTAATATTTTATAAATTTTCATTGAGTTTGATCAATTCTTTATATCTACCCATTATGAATCGCTAGAAAAAAATCGGAAGCAAAAAAATAAAAAAATGTGATAAACATCATACTATTTGAAAAAATATAGTTGACCTTTTTTGTTAGTATAAAAAAGCCCCGATAGTATTAACCTATCAGGGCTGTGGTTAGTGGATATTATTTTACTATTGCGCTAATAATTTATTCATGGTTTGAATAAATTTACTTGGATCGCTAAGCGAACCTTTTTCAGCAAGCAAAGCCTGATCAAGCAATAGTTCAACCCAATCGTTAAATGCGCTTTCATCTTGCGTATCGGCAATACGTTTAACCAGTTTATGATCTGGATTGATTTCAAACGTGTATTTGATTTCCGGCGCTTTCTGACCTGCTGCTGCAAACAATTTAGCCATTTGTGTACTCATTTCATCAGCGGCTGTGGTGACAATTGCTGGTGTATCAGTTAACCGATGAGTTAATTTAACGTCTTTCACCTTATCGCCCAAAGCGGTTTTGACTCGTTCAATAAATGGTTCAAGTTCTTTTTCAACTTGTTTTTGCTCTTCACTGTTTTGATCGGCAAGCTTTTCGATTGATTCGTCTGATTTGCTAATAGATTGGAACTGTTTGCCATCAAACTCAGTTAAGTTGCTCATCATCCACTCATCAATACGATCGGACAACAATAATACTTCAATGCCTTTCTTACGGAATAGCTCAAGATGAGGACTATTTTTAGCTGCACCATAGCTATCAGCGGTAATATAGTAGATCTTTTCTTGACCTTCTTGCATACGGCTAATGTAATCATCTAACGAAACAGTTTGTGCATCACTATCGGTGTGAGTTGACGCAAAACGAAGTAATTTAGCAATTGCTTCACGGTTGGCAAAGTCTTCGCCAGTACCTTCTTTTAGTACTAAACCAAACTCACTCCAGAATTGTTGATACTGTTCTTTATCGTCTTTGGCAAGTTTTTCAAGCATTTGTAACACACGCTTAGTACATGCATTACGCAAGTTTTGGGTGATTTTGTTATCTTGTAAAATTTCGCGCGATACATTTAATGGTAGATCATTGGAATCAATTAAACCTTTAACAAAACGTAAATAGTTTGGCATAAATTGTTCTGCATCATCCATAATAAATACACGTTGTACATACAATTTTAAACCATGTTTATTATCGCGATTCCACATATCCCAAGGCGCTTTTGATGGGATATAAAGTAAACTAGTATATTCTTGTTTACCTTCGACACGGTTGTGGCTCCAACTTAATGGATCGGCAAAGTCGTGCGAAATATGCTTATAAAATTCTTTATATTCATCGTTGGTCACTTCAGATTTACTACGCGTCCATAGTGCTTGGGCTTTGTTGACTTTTTCCCATTTAACTTCTTTGCTTTCTTCGTCAGTGGTTTGCACTTCAACAGGGAGTGAAATGTGATCAGAATATTTGCTAATAATAGAACGCAAACGCCAATCGTCTAAAAACTCTTTTTCGTCTTCTTTTAAGTGTAAAGTGATTTCGGTACCACGAGTTTCTTTATTATCGTCAGATATTGTATATTCACCTTCACCTGCTGATTCCCACATAACCGCTTCGTCAGCTTTTGCTGTGGCTGCGCGTGTTCTAACAGTAACTTTATCGGCAACAATAAAAGCAGAATAAAAACCTACGCCAAACTGACCAATTAATTGACTATCTTTAGCCTGATCACTACCAATAGACTCTAAAAACGCTTTAGTGCCGGATTTAGCAATAGTACCTAAGTTTTCAATCACTTCATCACGAGTCATACCAATACCATTATCAGCAATCGTTAAAGTACCAGCTTCTTTATTGGTTGAAATACGCACACCAAGTTCACCATCGCCAGCATATAGATCTGGATTTTCAAGTGCTTTAAAACGAAGTTTATCGGCCGCATCAGATGCGTTAGAAATAAGCTCTCTTAAAAAAATCTCTTTATTTGAATATAAAGAGTGAATCATTAAATGCAGAATTTGTTTAACTTCGGATTGAAATCCACGAGTTTCAGTGCCTTGCTTACTCATTGACTAGTTCCTCTATTATATTTAGTCATTTCAATTAATCCTAACTGTAAAATGAATTTGTTATTAACAAACTCTTAGCATTTTGCTCATCAAATAATGGAGCATTGCCTGTTAGCATTAACTGAATAAAATTAACTTAATGGTTTGATTTATTGATGTATTGCTATATGGGATTAAAAAAGCAGATTTCAATAGGAGTTAACAAATTTATTTATTGTTTGATTGTTTTTTGTTATATAACATTAAAAAAAGGATAAAGCCTTGATGGGTCAAGGCTTTTAACTGAACACTAAATTTGTAATGGCTTTTATAAAAATCCATAAATCAAAATTATGATAACCGCAACAGGAACAATGTAACGAGTTAGCACGCTCCAAACGCTAAACCAGAAATCATTTAAATTTAATTCTTCGCGGATGCGTTTTTGATTCATCATCCAAGCACCAAATACCACAGTGCCTAATCCTGTAAGTGGTAACATGATTTTACTGGTCAGGTAATCAAGTAAATCAAAAATATTTTTACCAAATAGTTTGACATCAGCCCATTCATTAAATGCTAATAAACAAGCAATACCTAAAGCCCAAATAACTAAACTACTTAAAATCGTTGCTGATTTTCTACCCAATGGCGTTTTTTCTTCTAATAACTCGACAGTTGGTTCAAGTAATGAAATTGAAGATGTCAACGCCGCAAAAGTTAGGAATATAAAGAATAAAACACCTAAAACAGTGCCACCAGCCATATTACCAAAGGCAATAGGTAAAGTAACAAAAATAAGACCAGGACCTTCACCAGGTTGTAAACCATTGGCGAACACAAGAGGAAATATAGCCATACCAGATAGCATTGCTACAATGACATCTAAGATGACCACAGTGCGCGCAGTAGATAGTAGATTAACATCTTTTCCAAGGTACGAACCATATGCCATCATAATACCCATACCTAAAGATAGACTAAAGAACGCATGACCTAACGCTGCTAACATAGCGGTACCATTAATGGCAGACCAGTCAGGTGTAAATAAAAAACTAAACGCTTTACCAAAAGATGGACCACTCACATAAGCTGCATATCCAACTAATACTAATAGCAATACCCCTAAACCTGGCATCATAATTTTGCAGGCTCGCTCTAAACCAGCGCCCACGCCCATTGCAACGATAGATGCAGTGGCAAACATAAATACGGTGTGCCAAGTTAATAAATGGTTTACGTTACCAAGAAAGTTATCAAAAATTTGACCTGTAACTTCACCATGAGCACCTTCGAAAGTACCTTGAGCGGATAAAACAATGTAATCTGTCGCCCAACCACCAATAACACTATAAAATGATAAGATTAAAAAAGAACCCACTACACCGATAATACCAACCCAATGCCATGATTTAGAACGACCTTCTGAAATAGCCACATCTTCCATTGTATGAATTGGATTTTTTTGCCCACGACGGCCAATTAACCATTCTAAAACTAAAATTGGTAGACCAATCACAAACATAAATAGCAAATAGGTAAGCACAAACGCTGAACCGCCCATTTCACCTGCCATATATGGGAATTTCCAAATGTTACCTAACCCAACAGCAGAACCAGCTGCGGCAAGCATAAACCCCATGCGCGAGCTCCACTGAGAGTGGCTTTTTTTCATAGTTCCTGTACTCATGAATATTTTTCCTTGACTCTTAATTGTTTAATTTTAGTGTAAGCAAATGCCTAAAATTTTTTATTAGATGAATAAAGCTCTAAATCATGCCATGAAATGCGTATGGAAACAAGGAATCATTAAAACTATAAATATAAATAGCAAGTTAGCTGTTAAATTTTATAATGTTTTGAATTAAATTTTTGACTACCTATTCATTATTTGTGTATAGATAAATTTATATTTTCCCCTTTTATTGATAGTGGTGATGGCTTAAAATGATTGCTTATCAATTTAGTTTACAATTTAGGTTATGGAAAAATCGCCATGTCGCAAAACATTGATTTTAATGAAATAAATAAATTTTCGCAATTAGCTGATCAGTGGTGGGATCCTAATGGAAAATGTAAACCTTTGCATATTATCAATCCATTGCGTGTGAATTATGTGCAACAACAGTGTGGGCTATTAGATCAAAAAGCGATATTAGATGTGGGATGCGGTGGTGGCATTTTATCAGAAAGTTTAACGAAGCTTGGTGCGAATGTGACAGCCATAGATCTTGCTGATGAATCATTAGCAGTGGCAAAACTCCATGCAGCGAAAAGTAATTTATCAATTAACTATAAAAAACAGACAGTTGAGCAACATGCCGAGCAAAATCCTGCGCAATATGATGTCATAACGTGTATGGAATTGTTAGAGCATGTGCCAGATCCATTTTCAATCATTCAAGCCTGCGAAAGATTACTTAAACCCGGCGGTAAACTGTTTTTATCAACCATCAATCGTAATCATAAAGCCAAGTTATTGTTGATTTATGGGGCAGAATATATTGCACGATTAGTGCCTAAAGGCACACACGACTTTAATCGCTTTATTCGCCCGTCAGAATTAATGAGCTGGATTGAACTTGCTCGATTGAATGTTAAAGACATTATTGGTATGGAATATCATTTATTTAAAAATGAATTCAAATTAGGAACCAATGTTGATGTTAATTATATCATCACGGCACAAAAAGCAGATTAGTTTTAAAAATGTGATCTAATTCTCAATTTGGATATTTTTCACTGTATTTTTTAAAAAATCCTCTATAATTTGACATGTTACCGATAACACGGATTATTTTATTTTAGAGGAACTATTTATGCCGTTAATAATAATTGCTATTGGTGTAGCGTTGCTACTTATTTTAATGTTACCCCTTCGAGTCAATGGCTTCATTGCTTTGATTCTAGTTGCACTCAGTGTGGGTGTAATGGAAGGTATGCCAGTAATGGATGTAGTCAAGTCAATTAAAAATGGGGTTGGTGGCACGCTTGGTAGTTTGGCCTTAATTATGGGGTTTGGGGCAATGTTAGGTAAACTACTGGCCGATTGTGGTGGGGCGCAACGCATCGCAACAACGCTAATTGAAACATTTGGTGATAAAAAAATTCAATGGGCAGTCACACTGACTGGTTTTATTGTTGGCTTTGCACTTTTTTATGAAGTTGGCTTTGTTCTTTTATTGCCATTAGTCTTAACCATTGCAGCCACGTTACGAATATCGCCATTATATATTGGTATTCCAATGGCAGCAGCTTTATCGGTGACCCATGGTTTTTTACCCCCGCATCCTGGTCCAACCGCAATTGCTGAAATTTTTCAAGCTGATATGGGGCGAACTTTACTCTACGGTACAATCATCGCTATTCCAACGGTGATTTTAGCTGGACCAGTATTAGCAAGACTACCGTTTATTCGTGTAATTAACCATCCAATTGAAGAGGGTTTATATAACTCTAAAAAATTCACTGATGATCAAATGCCAAGTTTTGCGGTGAGTGTCTTTACTGCCTTAATTCCTGTTATTTTAATGTCGATTCGTGCAGTTTGCGATATGACTTTAGATAAAGGACATGTAGTATTTCCTTATGTGGAATTTTTGGGTGATCCGGTCATTGCAACTTTAATTTCAGTGTTAGTTGCAGTATTTACCTTTGGGATTTTACGCGGTCGTTCCATGGCTGAAGTTAATTCAACTTTGGTTGATTCAATCAAAATTATTTCTATGATGCTATTAATTATTGGTGGTGGTGGAGCATTTAAGCAAGTGCTTGTCGATAGTGGTGTCAAGGTTTACATTGAACAGATGATGCATTCGTCGAATGTATCGCCGATTGTCATGGCGTGGTTAATTGCTGCATTATTGCGTTTAGCGCTTGGTTCTGCAACTGTTGCAGCATTGACAGCAGGTGGCATAGTGTTCCCTTTAATTGCTTCAACAGGTGTAAGCCCTGAACTTATGGTGATTGCAACAGGTGCTGGTAGTGTTGTGTTTTCACACGTTAATGATCCTGGCTTTTGGTTGTTTAAAGAATACTTCAACTTAAGTATTACTGAAACCATGAAATCATGGTCACTATTAGAAACAGTGATTTCAGTTTGTGGATTAGTAGGATGCTTAGCTATTAATATGTTTATCTAATAAAAATATAATAATTTACTACTTTGCCTCATCAGTGCTTATTCAATTGATGAGGTATTCTCAGCTTATCTTTATTTAATCCGAATTCATTTGATTTTTTACTTTCTTTTTATTCCAATAAAAAAGAAATTCCACTAGCCTTTTGAGTTAAAAGTAAGTAGAATTCCTCGGCAATATTTTATCAACAATCCAACCAGTGGTGAATATTGTCATGTCTCGTATAGTTAAAGAAGCTCTCACGTTTGACGACGTGTTATTAGTCCCAGCTCACTCAACTGTATTACCTAATACAGCTGATATTAGTACTCAACTTACTCAAACAATTAAATTGAATATTCCAATGTTGTCAGCCGCAATGGATACAGTGACCGAATCTGAATTAGCAATTGCACTAGCGCAAGAGGGTGGCATTGGTTTTATCCACAAAAATATGTCAATTGAAAACCAAGCCAATCATGTAAGGCGCGTTAAAAAACACGAAAGTGGTATAGTGCAAAATCCGGTATCAGTCTTACCAACCGCAACCATACAGCAAGTTACCGATCTAGCTAAAGAGTATGGCTTTGCTGGTTTTCCAGTTGTGACTGAAACTCAAGAACTAGTTGGTATTATTACCGCACGCGATGTCCGATTTGCAACCGACTTATCTTTACCTGTTACAGCTGTGATGACACCAAAAGAACGTTTAGTGACTGTAAATGAAGGCGAACAACGTGAAATCGTACTGCAAAAAATGCATGAACATCGTGTTGAAAAAGTCCTCGTCGTTGATGCTCGATTCCACCTAAAAGGCATGATCACGGTTAAAGATTACAATAAAGCGGAACAAAAGCCTAACGCTTGTAAAGACGATAAAGGACGCTTGCGCGTGGGTGCCGCTGTTGGCGCAGCAGCAGGGAACGAAGAACGCATTGCTGCATTAGTTGAAGCTGGTGTTGATGTATTATTAATTGATTCATCACACGGTCATTCAGAAGGTGTGCTTGAACGTATTCGCCAAGCAAGAAAGGCTTATCCTGATTTACAAATAATTGGCGGTAATGTAGCCACTAGTGAAGGTGCTAAAGCACTTATTGATGCAGGCGTTAGCGCTGTTAAAGTGGGGATTGGTCCTGGCTCAATTTGCACAACACGCATTGTTACTGGCGTTGGTGTACCGCAAATTAGTGCTATTATGGACGCTGTTGAAGTGGCACAAAAACACAATATCCCTGTTATTGCAGATGGTGGCATTCGCTATTCAGGCGATATTGCTAAAGCCATCTCAGCAGGTGCTTCTTGTGTGATGGTTGGATCAATGTTTGCCGGCACCGAAGAAGCCCCAGGCGAAATTGAACTATTCCAAGGTAGAGCGTATAAATCATATCGTGGAATGGGATCGCTTGGTGCAATGGCAAAAGGATCTTCTGATCGCTACTTCCAAACTGACAACGCTGCCGACAAGCTTGTGCCCGAAGGCATAGAAGGGCGCATTGCCTATAAAGGGCCATTGAAAGAGATAGTTCACCAACAAATGGGTGGATTAAGATCTTGTATGGGATTGACCGGCTGTGCAACAATTGATGAATTAAGAACTAAGTCCAAATTCTATCGTATTACAGGTGCAGGAATGAAGGAAAGCCATGTACATGATGTACTAATTACCAAAGAGCCACCTAATTATAGAGCTGGTGCATAAAAAAGGAGGGCTTCCTCCCTCTTTTTATTTTATATTTTTATAACTTGTGGTTCGGTTAGCTTTTAGATATTTTGAGCTTTTAGTGGAATAAATCACAACAATGACAACGCCCGAAACCCAACCACTCAAATTATAGCTAAACATCGCCACCCAGGCCCTAAATCATCAAAAATATTCAGATAGATCATTGATTTTATTTGTTTTTTAATAAAAATTAAATATTTCAATCTTTTAAATTTTTTCATAAAACTTAATCAAAGTCACGCCTAATTAATTTTACTAAAAATCCCCCAAAAAACTAGCTAAGCTTTTTAAAACGGTTATACTTTCACCAGTTTCAAAAGCTAGCTTATTTAATAAGTAAATGTATATAAAAATATAGATAAAACATAAGTTTAATTGACAGGTAAACCGTAATGCATTATCATTTTAGACACTAGCAATCCTATGCCTTAAATTTATCAAATAGACGCATCAGACGAGTTTTTTCTCTTGCCTCGTTTATATTCTCGAAGTTATTTCTCAAATCACTATCAAAATTATTTCGAAAAGTCCTGTTGGCATTGTTATTATTGTTATGTTTATGGCATTTTCCGGCATTAGCGGGTCAAAATGGTCAAGGGGATAATCGTAGTGATGCTATAATACTACCACCGTCACCACGGCCACAATGGGGAGAGATCATGTATGTAAGACCTGTTCTTGATCACTACAGATCATCCGAGTTTACCATACCTAGTATATGGGATCCAGATTATGGAGCCCTAGTCCAATCAATCCGGTATCATATGAGCTCAATTTTCCAACTACGGGAGCTGATGGGCTTTCTCATAAGGGGATAGGCCGATGAATTGACATGGGAGCCAGCCACAAGATCAGCAAGAGAGTGTGTAATGATATAAATAATAGAATGGTTTTTCTTAAGATTACGCTAAAAGGTCCAGAGGTAAACTTTCAATGGCGTAATCCTTACCCACGTCGAATTGCTGTTCCAAGGTTACCGCAGACCTTTGAGATAATAGGTATAGATAGTGAGGGAAACGAGGTTATTAAATATTGGTTAGTCCCGCAGAAGTAGTTTGTGCCCCGTGCGGGAGATTATACATATGATCCGAGGAAAGAGTGGGGGGTACCTTTCAAGAGCAAGAAGTTTGGTGTTCTGGTTTTGGGTATCGTTTGACACAGCTCGAAGACCTGACCAACGCAGTCTGTACTGAACGGGGTGATGGTAAGGATTATGACGACTGCTCTCATTGTCGAGGTCGTATGGTCGGTGGCATGCCGTCGTCACCTAATAATCTTATCCAGTTTCGAATAGGGGGTGGATTATTAACAGAGTGGGGATACCCGAGGCATTATAATGCTCAAGCTTTTCCCGCTAGCTGGCTTTGGACAAAGTGATTGGCGGGGGATAGGGACTATGCGTACGATGTGAACTTGGCTGGTGGGGTGCTATGTCTAGAATTTGGAAAGGCAACTATAGAAATATTGTTTGCGCTACTCCTTAGTCTTTATTTGTTAATCCTTAGGTCGTGAATCGCGCTTATGGTGTAAATAAAAGACAATCCTAGTAAAGAGCAGGCCTTGCGTAATTGGAGTGTCGAGGAGGCAAGGACTGTGTGCTTTAATAACTAAAAGTCAAAAAAAGTGCCTCTCCTCCCGACCGAGGACACCAAAGGTGTGATTGGCAGCTTGACCAGACGGAATCATAAAAATCACTAATTAGGCGTAATAATGGAAATTGAACAAAAATTAGCATTAAGTGAAAATCCAATTCATTTTTGAGAGAGCTTTTTAATAGTCTATAATCAGTTATTTTATGTTATGAATCAATTAGTAGAATTTAATTTAAGGTTGATAATCTAACATATTAAAAACTCGACCAAATCATTGTGTATGGTGGTTTTCCGGCTAATAAACGTTATCCCGAACGCGGTCCTTACTATTTACGGTTATGAGTTAATAGATGATTATGATTTAAGTGGTTATGAAGTTTTGTATCAACAGTAGTGTCAATTATTCAAAAATAGGAAAAATAAAAAAACAATCCCCCGCAACTTCCATTTTAACTGACTCAGCCAATAAGTGACATGGTGACAAATAATGCTAACAAAACCAGAGCATTACAGCAGTTATTCTTTTTATCGTCATGGCGGTCCAATAAATATCCGCCAATGATTGATAGTGCATTTATTCAAGAGCCAGTGCACACTGTATGCGATAGGTTTATCGATCAGGTTGGGGAATAGAAAAAGAGCGACAAATGAGGTTAGTACCTTGCACAAGAAAGGTCGCCAATGATTCACACTCATCTCCCAAAAATACGCAAAATAACATTATAACACATTGATTTTAAACAAAAAATAAATCAAAAAATTTTTAATGAAATAAATGGTCTACCCGAGAATTTTTTATAACTCAATAATAATGCGTCCACGGGTGATGTCGCTGATATTTTTTTGCAGTAATTGGGATTTATCTTGTGTGATACCTGTTATGACGTTGACACCTTCAGCATCAAACTCTTGATTTTCAATAATGGCATCAAGTTCTTTTAGGCGATTTTCGATAATTGGCCATTCGTTATAATAACAGTGAAATTGTAGCGTCATGCGGGCAATAAGTTCGATACGCTCTGCTTGTCGCAAGCAGTGGCTAGCCGAACCACCATAAGCACGAATTAACCCGCCAGTACCCAGTTTTATACCGCCAAAGTAGCGAGTTACAACTACAACCACTTGATCGCAATCTTGCCCTTCAATGGCCGAAAGAATAGGGCGACCGGCAGTGCTGGTGGGCTCGCCGTCGTCGTTAAATCGATATTGTTGTCCAATCTTCCATGCCCAGCAGTTGTGAGTGGCGTTGGGATCGCTTATTTGGTTAATAAAGTCGGTGGCTTGTTCGACTGATGTAACTGGCGCAGCATTGACAATAAAGCGACTTTTTTTTATTTCTTCTGTTAGTTCAACGGGATTTGCTAATGTATATGGCATGCTAATTCTGGTAAAATCAATTTATTGTGGATAATAATACTGAACAGAATCAAAATGTCTATTAATTTAGCGCAATTAAAGCAAACACAACAGACGTTAGCGAAGCAAATTACATTATCCGATGCGTTTTGTCAGTCGGTTAAATTTATTGGTGGAACCGATGTAGGCTTTGAGGATGATGGACATGTGACTAGAGCTGCAATTGTTGTTCTTACTTATCCTGATTTTAAAGTTGTTGAATACCATATTGCTAGAATAAAAACGCAGTTTCCTTATATTCCCGGTTATTTATCTTTTCGTGAGTATCCAGCACTGATCGAGGCATGGCAGCAGGTAACTCAGAAACCTGATTTATTGTTCGTTGATGGGCAAGGGGTTGCTCACCCTCGGCGTTTAGGTATTGCCAGCCATTTAGGCTTGTTACTAGATATGCCAACGATTGGTGTAGCTAAAAAAAAGTTGTGCGGTCAGTATAAACCATTGCCAAAACAAGCAGGTAGTGTCACGCCTTTGCAAGATAAGCAAGAGCAGATTGGTTGGGTGCTATGTAGTAAAAATAATTGCAATCCTTTATTTATTTCGACCGGTCACCGAGTGAGTCAAGATAGTGCTTTAAAATGGGTTAATTTATGTTTACGTGGCTATCGCTTGCCTGAACCAACGCGCTGGGCTGATGCGATTGCGTCAAATAAACCTTTGTTTAAGAAGTTTAAACATGCACAATAATCCATTACCATTAAAAAAAGGTGGTTTTACCTTTAAACGTTTTTTTGTTGGGCACGACAAAAGTCCAATGAAAGTAACAACCGATAGCTGTTTGTTAGGCGCATGGGCGCCCATTCGTTCTGTTCCGCAAAAAATACTAGATATTGGCTGTGGTTGTGGCGTAATTGCGTTGATGTTAGCCCAGCGATTAGAACATAATAATTGTCAAATTGATGCGATTGATATTGATGTGCAGGCAGTGGCACAATGTCAGCAAAATATCCAGCAAGCTGGGTTTACTACAGTTAATGCGATTCATATCGACATTAATCAATTTGAGTCAAGTCATGCCATGGGCTATGATTTGATTGTGACCAATCCCCCTTATTTTGAATCCGCCGTTGATTGTCGTAATCCGCAAAGGCAATTAGCACGCTATACCGAAAGTTTAAACTTTCAACAGCTTATTGGCACGGTTACGCGTTTATTAAATCCCGCAGGTCAATTTTGTTTAGTTTTGCCTTATCATTTATCCAATCAGTTTAGGTTATTATGTGAATCTAATCAGTTATATTTACACCAACTGATGAATGTTAGATATAGTGCAGACAAAGATTTTTCGTTGTCGTTGATGGTTTTTTCATTTATCCAACCTAATAAGGTTGATCAGCAGCAATTGTGTATGCGAGATAATGATGGGCGCTATTCACAAGCATTTAGAACGTTATTAGCTGATTTTTATCTGTTTCGAAAATAAAGCCTAAATGGTGAGCAATACAAGCACAGCAACTTAATCTCACAATAAAACAATTCATGGTAATTGTGATAGATTGAGTGCTTGTTGTCTTTTGTCCACGGTTTTTGTACCTTGCTGGGCACTACTGTTTTTTTATAATTTTTTTTGGAGCTGTGATTTTTAACACCATTAAGCAAACATCTGCTTAAGTTTGATTTATGGAATTGTAAAATAATTTACAGATATCCAGAGCATATTTTTTGTTATATTTTATTATTTTTAATTTCATAGTGAATCAAAATTATTTAATAGCAAGTAATAAATCTTGATAAAAGAAATACTTATTATCACAAGTAAAAGCATAAAAGTAATGTTATATACAAATATAATTTATTATTTGAACTGCTTGCATGCCTTTTATATATTCGAATTTTTTGCGCATATGAGGCTTTTTGAGATTGTTAAAAAGCCTCGACTAAACTATTATCAGCTTAAGAAGTATAAAATAGCAATGATAGCTAATAGGATAATTGCAATAGCATACACTTTGTCGTGAAAGTAACTAAATGCTGGTAAAGATCGTTCTTTTCTGGCATAGAGGTAAAAACATAGTCCCATACTGTAGAGTATCATGGAAAGTAATAAATAAGTTGTACCACCAGCATAAATCAACCATACTCCATAAATCGATCCTAAAGCGCCAATTATAATTAAATAGGCTTTGCCTTGTTGAATCGCCAATTTGAAAACAAAAAGTGCCGAAAGCAAGTAGGGGATTAGCACCATTGAGGTTGATAACTGGATTAAGGTGTTATAGCCCGATTGATAGAAATGAGCAAGGATAATTAATACCGTTATTAAGCTTGTTGTTAACCATAATGCGTTGGAAGGTGTACCTGCTTTGTTGAGTTTACCAAAGCAACTTGGCACCGTGTGCTGTTTGCCTTGACCGCTTAAAAATAGCATTTCGGCGGCTAGCATTAGCCACGATAATAATCCGCCACTGACCGATACGATTAAGCCGATGTTGATCAAGATCGCACCCCAGCTACCAATGATACGTTCAATGACTAAGGCCATTGATGGGTTTTTCATTTGCGCCAGTTCTTGTTGCGGTACAATGCCAAGTGATAACACAGATACGCAAACAAGTAATAAACTAGTAATAGCAAAGCCAAAAAAGGTGGCACGGCTAATACTGATGATATTTTTGGCCCTCGTTGCATAAACCGTTGCGCTTTCAATTCCTAAATAAACCCAAACGGTATAAAGCATGGTGTTTTCAACTTGATCAATAATTGATCCTAATTGCGGTGTGCCCCAAAAGTCGATCTTAAATGTAGAGATTTTAAAGGCGAGGCTAACACAAACAATAAATAAACCGATAGGCACAATTTTAGCTAATGTCACTAAACAATTTAATAAAAAGGCGCGATATATTCCTTTCAATACAAAATAATGTACTATCCATAACAATAAAATAGCCGCAATAACCGCCGGTAATGTGGTGCCATGACCAAAGAAGCTTAAGCTATCAAAAGATCCTAATGCGCTAAATAAAATAACTAAGTAGCTAGTACACGACATCCATGCTGATATCCAGTATCCCCATGCTGCATTAAAGCCGATATAATCGCCAAATCCTTCTCGTACATAGCCGTATAATCCATCATTGATTTTGTAAAATCGGATCGATAAATACTGAAATATCCGTGTTAGCATTAACATGCCTAAAAGGGTTATTGTCCATGCAATTAAAATTCCCCCAGTTCCTGACCCTTCGGCCATGTTTTGTGGCAGGCTAAAAATTCCACTTCCGACAATACTGCCAACCACCAACAGTGTGAGCGGCAGAATGCCGAGTTTTTTTCTTACTGGTGTATTCATCTTGTTGTCTTATTTATGCAGTTTAGTATGATTAATAATTAATATCGATCGATTAAAATCGTAACGACATGCAACTTACACCACCATCTATTTTTTGATATTCAGAGGTATCCACTTCGATAACTTGGTAACCAAGCTCTGCGATTTTGCCTTTTGTTATTGGATAGCCTGCTGGCATAATAACGCGGTCATTAACCCATATACAGTTAGCTGCATAACTTTCTTGCTCAGGAATTTCAATAATATTAAGGTGTTGAAATTCGGGTTTAGTGATAAATTCGCCTGCCGCTAATAAGTTGTTATTCTCTAAATAAGCTAGACCTGTTTTTAGATGTAACACTTTTTCGAGCTTAACCACTGAACCAGTTAATCCATACTTTTCTAAAATAGCTATCATTTGGTTTGCGCCAGTTTGATTGGTTCGAGCCGATAAGCCAATGTAGTAGTGGTTTTCAACCATCATTATATCGCCCGCTTCAACTGTACCAGGTGCGTTAATTCTTTCTACTTTATTTGGATAAAATCTTTCGATGGTGTCAGCGATAATTTCAGTTTCTTCCCTGCGGCTTTCGGCTCCAGGCCTTGTAATAATGGCACAATATGGCGTGCAAAGTACGGCATCTTCAACAAATACCGAATCTGGAAAACGTTCGTCAGCGGGTAAAATTGTGATATCGACATCGCATTGTTGTAATGCTCGGATGTAATTGTTGTGCTGATCTAAGGCTTTTTGATAATCAGGTTTGCCCAAGTTGGCTGATGTTAAACCGTTAATTAGTGATTTGGCGGGCATTCTTGCAATAATATGGTTAAATTTTTTCATCTCATCCTCTCTTAGATAATTATGCTTTAATGTTGAATAATAATTCACATTTAATGCTTAATCAAGATGTAAAGTGTATTTTTATTCATTTTGGTTGGTTTTTTGTTGATTTCTTATTTTGATCTGTACATCTGAATTTAGATGCAGTGAGGCGTGCATATCTATTTTTTGTATGCAATAAAAATAACTTACGTTTTTTCAGAAAGGAAAAGAAATTAAAGGTACTTAAAATGAAAAAAGGGCACCAAGCGTGCCCTTAATAATAATCATTATTCACCGTCAAAATTAACTAAAGTAAAGCAATCAATCCCCATATCCGTTAACTTGGATTTGCCACCTAAATCTGGTAAGTTGATCACAAATGCGGCATTTTCGGCAATACCACCAGCTTTACGAATTAAATTAGCTGTTGCGGCGATCGTTCCACCAGTAGCAAGTAAATCATCAATAATTAATACTCGTTCACCCGGTTTAATTGCATCTGTGTGAATTTCTAATGTGTCTGTACCGTATTCAAGTTGATATTCTTCTTTAAATACGTGACGAGGTAATTTATTAGGTTTACGAACAGGAATAAAACCTACACCCAATGCTAATGCAATTGGCGCTGCAAAAATAAAGCCTCGAGCTTCTGTACCTACTACTTTGTCAATTTTTTTATTACGATAATGTTCAATTAATAATTCAACAGTGGTTTTAAATGCAATAGGATCAGCAAGTAAACTGGTGATATCACGAAACAAAACCCCTTCTTTTGGGTAATTGGGAATGGTAAGAATGCTGTCTTTAATTAATGCAAGTTTTTCTTGTAACTGATTCATTTAAATGCTCTCTAAGTCTTTTCTATAAGAGTTGCTAATTTTTCATTATATACCTGTAAACTTTTTAGTTGCAATAAAGAAACCGTAATATCATGCTAAAATCTAGCAATACTTATCAATTAGTATATTTGTGTCATTAGTAAAATTGTGATTAATCATTAAATAATACCATGCCGTAAAAAATTCTTTTTAAACACTTTATATTTTTTTTAAATTTTTACAAATACATTTAATTTTGATTTGAGTGATTTTTTTCATGTTCAATTAACCAGCGTTTTCTTTCTAATCCTCCGCCATATCCCATTAATTCACCATTTGATCCAATGACCCTGTGACAAGGTATGATAATTGCGACTCGATTAAATCCATTTGCGTTTGCAACTGCACGTATAGCATGTGGATTATTAATGTTTTCTGCTTGTGCTTTATAGGTAGTTAGTTTTCCATAAGGGATTTGTTTTAAACAGTCCCAAACTGTTTGCTGAAAATCTGTTCCTGGGGTATGCAAATTGACATTAAAATGTTGTCTTTTCCCTTGAAAGTACTCATCAATTTCTTCTTTTGCTTGTTTTATGTGCTTGTTATCCCCAAAAATTATTTGCAATTTTAACTGTTTTTGCAGCTGTTCGAATTCGGTTTCTAACATTCGTCTGTCGACAAATTCTAATAAGCAGATCCCTTGATTAGTGGAACATATAAACATAGGGCCTAATGGCGTTGTTAAGCGATTAATTAGGATAATGTCTTGGTTAATGCTTATTAATGGGGTATTTTTGGTGATTTTTTTATAGGTATATCCAAAGCCACTTAAAGATTCATACCCTGTATCATAAGCGGTATTGATGACATTTTTGCCGACTTTAAGCTCTTGAAAAGCGTGATTAATTCGATACATTCTTTGGTAGGATTGGAAAGTGATACCATAGTGTTTTTTGAACCAGCGTCTGACTGTTTCGGGACTTATTTTATGTTCTTTTAATTGTGTATCCGATATTTTTGTTTTGGGATTTTGTGTAATTAATGTAATAGCTTTAACAACTTCTGGTGGTGCTTCATTTGCGTTTTCTGTTGGTTTACAAATTTTACAAGGACGATACCCTGCATCAAGGGCTTCTTTAAAAGTACTAAAAAATTCTACATTTTCAAATTTTGGTTTCTTTGCTCGGCAAGTCGCAATACAAAATATCGATGTTGTTTTAACGCCAGCGTAAAATATCCCGATATAGTGCGCATCCTTTGCCAGTAAAGCTTGATAATATTGTTTTATTTTGTCGACATTAGTAATAAGCATAATTTTTAAAAGTCTCAATTTTAGTTAGTTTAATAACTGAGGAATTAACAATCCGGTAGCATATTAAATAAACACGAAGCGTTGCAACCGAAAAAAAGACAACTATTTTTTATTTTGTTGTTTAGTCTGATTTGGGCCTAAATATTATTGGTGATCGCAAGATTAGCGCTTTGCACAAATGTAGTTTATTTAATATTTAACCATTGGCATTATTTATAAAAAACCTTAACCACTTAATAAAATTTTTTGATTAAGGTTTTTTTTAATTTGCGTATAAAGGTGAAGAGTTTAATGCTTTAGCCACAACACTATGGATTGAGAGTGTTTTAAGTTTGTCTTGAATGGTTAAAGCTTGCTGTTTTGATTCACATTGTGTAAAAACACATGCACCAGTTCCAGTTAACCGAGTGGTACCATATTGTGAAAGATAAGCAATGATACTGTCTACTTTAGGGTAACGTTTTCGAACAACGCTTTCACAATCGTTTTTTAATTCGTTAAACGGCAATGAAAGCAAATCAGTAATATTTTGGACTGGCGTGTTACGAGTTAGTTCAAGATCATTAAAAATTTTAACTGTAGATATTTCAATATTAGGATAAGTGACTAGATACCAATATTCTGGTATATCTACAGACTGAAATTGATCGCCAATTCCTTCGGCGAAAGCAGCGTGTCCATAAATAAAAATAGGGACATCGGCACCAATTTTTCGACCTATGTCCATTAATGTTTCAGTTGATAAGTTAAGTTGCCATAACTGATTAAGTGCCACTAATACCGTCGCTGCATTGGACGATGCGCCTCCCAATCCGCCCCCCATAGGGATCTTTTTATCAATTGTGATATCTACACCGAGATCATTGCAATTGGTATAATTTTTTAATTGGTCAGCGGCAATGACAATTAAGTTTTTATTAGCCGGTATGTTTGCAAAATCGGTTAATAAGTTAATCTTGTTATCTTTGCGTGCGCTAAACGTTACGGTGTCACAATAGTCAATAAACTGAAACAACGTTTGTAAATTATGATAATTATCAGCACGACGACCAGTAATATATAAAAATAAATTTAATTTAGCAGGAGATAACCACTGTTTCATCACTATTTCCCGTTATCGTAAAATCCAGTCACTAATTTTTAAACGGACAACTTCGTCATCATGCGTAAGTTCGATAGTAGCTGGTAAATCAATTTTTTGATTTTTATAGGTATAAGTTGCGTAACTTGGAATTTTTAATGTCCATTTGTTATTATTTTGCACAAATATTGTTGATATTAATCGGCCTGAATTGTCTAATTTGTCAGTATTGATATTGTCTGAAAATCCTTTTAGCCAATTGTGTAAAGAATTCAGTGGGATATTTACGTTAGATATTTTTTTCATGAGATTTTCAACATTGATATCTTGGTAACTTTCACCATGTTTATCAATCAATTGAGCATTATTAGGTTCAGCTTTTAAAGTTAAAATGTTGGTACCAATGGGTGAGGTTAATTTGACTTGGTAATTATCGGTTGATTGTTGAGTTATCAAAAATCGTCCATAACTACGCGATTTATCACTTATATAAGCGATACTACCTTTTACTTGAAAAGCGTTTATTTGTTTTAGATTTTGTTGATGAACTTGCCATTGTTGCGCAACCGATGCATTGTTTTGTGATTTCGTTGTTTGGCAAGCTGTGATAAGTAACGGTATCATGATAATAAAAGCATATTTGATTTTAGACATGGAATAACTCTTAGTTGTTTTTGTCAACGAAGGCAGTATTATAACTGATAATTTGCTGAATAAGAAAAAGAACCTTTTATTGTTTTTTATGTATAATATGGGGTTTAAGAATGTTGAATAAAATAATTATATCTAATATAACCTGCAAAAAAGAAGCGATGCAATGTCCATTACAATTTTTGGTGTTAATCATAAAACTGCGCCAGTCGCTTTAAGGGAAAGGCTTGCTTTTCCTACTGAGATTGTCGATAAAGCGCTATATAGCTTATACCAACATCCTTTGGTTGAAGGGTGTGTGATTTTGTCTACCTGTAATCGAACAGAAATTTATTTGAGTTATGAGCATCAAACCGACTATCTAAGATTAAAACAGTCGGTAGAAAGTTGGTTGGGGCAATTTCATCATCTTGATATTGAGCTATATAAAGACTCACTTTATTGGCATGACGGTCAACAAGCTATCGAGCATTTGATGTCGGTTGCTAGCGGTTTAGACTCAATGATCATTGGTGAGCCACAAATTTTAGGACAAGTTAAGCAGGCATATAGTTTTGCTCAAAAACAAAACTGCTTATCTGTCCAATTAAAAAAACTATTTCAAACAGTATTTCATGTGGCAAAAATTGTTCGCAGTGAAACTAATATTGGTGCTAATACGGCATCTGTTGCTTATGCCGCTTGTTTAGTTGCTCGCCATCTTTTTGTTGATACGTCTAGCTTAAATATTATGCTTGTTGGAGCAGGGGAAACAATAGAACTTATCTCGCGCTACTTAAAACCGCATGGGTTTAATCAAGTGATTATTGCTAATCGCACCCGTGAAAAGGCATTAAAACTTGCGGTAGGTATCGATGCAGAAATCATTTCATTGCCTGATATCGCTAATCGACTTAAAGATGTTGATATTGTGATTAGTTCAACAGCGAGCCCTTTACCCATCATAGGTAAAGGTATGGTTGAACGCACCTTACGAGCTAGAAATTATCGCAAAATGCTGTTTATTGATTTAGCTGTTCCCCGCGATGTCGAGGAAGAGGTTAATCAGCTTGATAATGTGCATCTTTATACTATTGATGACTTACAAAAAACGGTTGAAAGTAATTTAGAGCAACGCGCTATTGCTGCTAAAGAAGCACAATATCTTATTCAAGAACAAGCTGAACATTTTATTGATTGGCTTAAGACTAGGCATGCCGTTACTTATGTTAAGCAGTATCGTAGTAATGCGGAACGTATTAAGCGTGAGTTACAAATAAAAGCCTTAAATGCCATTAAGCAAGGCGCTAATATTGACGATGTTTTTACTGAATTTTCCCATCGTTTAACCAATAAATTAATTCACGCACCGACTCAAACATTACTTCATGCTGCTACACATGATTGTACTGACTGTTTTAAAGTGCTTAGTAAAGGTTTAGGCTTAAAAGAACATTAGTAAATCAATTGCTTTGCCTAAAAAGACGAGGAATAAATTGGATCAGATTGAATTTTTTGAAATCCCAAGTCCTTGTAAACGGGTTTGCGAAACCGATAAGCAAGGCTATTGTATTACCTGTTATCGCTCAAGAGAAGAAAGATTTAACTGGTTAACCTTGAGTGATAGCCAAAAGCAAGAAGTCTTACGTTTATGTAAACAACGGGCGTTGAGGCGCCGTTATCTAGTTTTACAGCAACAACGACAACCACAATTGAATCAAATCACATCACAATTTGATCTTAATTTCTGAAATCTATTTATCTATTTTTAACTGTATATTGTAATCTTGTTTAACTAAGAGTAGGATTTTTTGTACATATAAAGATGGCAATTATTGAGTCACCTTTTTTAATTTTATTGGAATTTAGAATATGAAAATGTGTATTGCTTGTGGCATGCCAATGATAGCTATTGCTGATTATCCATTGCTTGATATGTCTAAAAGCTATTGTAAACATTGTGCCCGTAAAGATGGCACAATGAAAACATTTAACGAAAAATGGCATGAAGTCACATTACAATATGCTAAAAATCACAATATTGATAATGCTGCAGCTAAGCAAACGGCTTATATAATCCTTAAAAAATTACCCGCATGGAAATCTAGATGGCAGCTTGTTTTTTAGGCATACAAAGCACTTTACGAGAATACTTGTTGCAGATATTGCAAAGCTAAGTATAATGCTAACGTTTACTTATTTACACGTTTAATGCCAGTGTGGCGAAATTGGTAGACGCAGCGGATTCAAAATCCGCCGCCCTTAAAAGCGTGTCGGTTCGAGTCCGACCACTGGCACCAAGTCCAAAAAAAGAACACCAGCTAAAAGCTGGTTTTTTTATGTCCAAAATCTCATCAAGACACGATTCTACAATATTTAGTGTGTTAACTGACTCTACCGAAATCAATCCCAATTGACCCAAATCGATCACGAAACTGAATGTGATAGCGCAATCATTGATCGAAATAAACGATCAATAAGTATTAATTGATCGAAAAGATCGATATGACAATATCCCTCTATTCATTAATAATTAAATAAAAATAATAATTCTTTTTTATTTCTTGTTCCGTAGATTGGAAAAACAATTTGATAATTTAACGCATAATTAAAATATAACGGGTTGGCGTACAAGCTATCGGATTTTTGTTCAGATAAAGCATAAAGTTCTATTTGTGAATTTAGTTAATACTATATTTACGAAAAATCATATTACTTTATAAGAATTGACTGATTAAAAATAACGCAACATTTCTATTTTGGGAAAGGATTATAATAGGTAAATAGACGATGGGCAGAAAGAAAGATTCAAATGTTAGTGCCGGACAAAAACTGTTGAAAATGTATCACATTTTGCTATCTGATCATAAACCTCATTACCAATCAGATTTAGCCGAAATACTGAACTGTTCTGCTCAAACAGTCATACGGCTAGCTGAACAGATCGAGTTATCTTTCCCTGAATGTTTCTGTTCTGGCAAGGAAAAAAATCGTCGTTGGTATAGTCTGCAGATCAATCATAAAAATACACTAGGTTTAAATTATCAGGAATTACGATATCTAAGTTTGTGCCGTGAACTGTCCAAACCCTTTATTCCACCAGAGATTGGTGAACGTATTGATCAAACATTATTGCATCTTTCTATGTTGTTATTAGAGTTAGATACAAGAGAACACTTTTCACTAAGTAAACCTATTGCTTTTTTTAGTAAAGGGAAGATTGATTATTCAGAGAAAGTTAGCATTATTGAGGACTTATTAGCGTGTATTGAAAATAAGACTTTTTGCCACATTCATTATATTGCTAGTGGTAATCAACAAGGAAAAAACCACTATTTTATTCCGCAAAAAGTAATTGCAATGAATCATGCCTTATATGTTTATGGCGCAATTTCAAATAACGTTGCGACAGAATTAAAACACAGTACTTGTTTGGCAATCCACCGAATAAAAAAATTAGATTTTATTAACCAAAAAGTTGCTATATCAGTACCAGATCACATTCAAAATAAAACTACGTTTGGTTTACCGGAACATGAACCTCGTACTTTTTCAATTCAATTTACCAAATCAGCGGCTGGTTATGTCAAAGAAAGAATTTGGTGCGATGAACAGAAAATCGAAGAAATCGAAAATGGCGAAATTATTCTTACTATCACCACATCTAGTGAACGTGAGTTAAACGCATGGGTTAGGGGGTTTGGAGAGCAAGCAAAAATGATCACATCTTAAGTTTGTTGTAACACAAACATAATATATTTTTAATTAACATAAATTTAACGAGGAAATAACAATGGCATTACCTTTTATTATTGCAGGTGCAGCTGCAGTCGCTGCAGCAGTTGGTGGCAAAAAAGCATACGATGGTTATCAACTAAAATCAGAAGCTGATGAAATCTTAGAAAGAACCAAAAGCCGATATAACAAGCGAAAAGATGAACTGGATGTATTAAACAAAGTTTCAGAACAGAAATTAGAGCGATTAGGTACATTAGAACTTAATATTGGTAAATCATTTGGTGAATTTAAAAAAATTTCTGACGAATTATTAAAACAATTAAAACGAAAAGACAATAAAGATCTTAAGTTATCTATTCCTAAAGTTAAGATAGATAAAATTGAAGAATATTCTTTTTCTACAGTGGAGTTTTTAGGTACGGTTGCAGCGTCTGGTGCAGCGGGAGCAGCTGCAAGTTTTGCTGTATATAGCGGAGTGATGGCTTTTGCAGCTGCTTCAACAGGAACACCTATTGCCGCTTTATCTGGCGTAGCTGCATATAATGCCACTATGGCCGCTATTGGCGGTGGATCACTTGCTGCTGGAGGTTGGGGAATGGCTGGTGGAGCAATGGTTTTAGGTGCTGCAGCCATTGCGCCAATTATTGCTATTGCTGGTTTTGCGTATGCAAACCATGCTGAAAAAGCATTAGAAAATGCAAAAAAATCAAGATCTGAAGCTGACACAGCAATAACAAAAATGGATTTAATTGATAAACATTTATCTAATACAAATAACTATGTAGATAAAATTTATACATCGTTGGAAAAAATCAATCAGACCTTTAATGATTACTTTTCTGCATTAAAAGAGTTGCATCAAAAGATAGTGGTTCTTGGTTGGGGAGAAGATATTAGCGATAATTCGGAAAAGAGCTTAAGAATTATTAATAACGGTTATTTATTAGCAGCTATTATGACCGATATTATTACAACCCCACTTTTTAAAATTAAAACAGTATCCGAAGATAGTATTATTGAAGTCGAAAAAGATAATGATGGATTCAATATTCTTAATCAAGAAGAATTAGATAATGTATTAATTAACAAAGAAAAAGAATATAAAGATTTTACTCAGGAAATGTAATGATAAAAGCCAAGAATACTTGGCTTTTGTTTTATTGATTATATTAACGAGGAATAAAAATAATGATGAAACAGGAAATTAATTGGAGCGAAGAGTTACATAATACTGTTGTCAAATCTTTGGTGACTTCATTTGGGTTAGATTTTTTATTATTTAAGGATAATGTAGGTGGAGATGTTGATACTGTTCATAATGCACGGCAAAACATTTACGCAACTGATAGAGAAAGAATAAGAAAAGAGCAACAACCAAAATATGATTCACATGAATATCATTCTCATGCCAATTATATTGAGACAAATCGACAAGGAAAAATCGCTCATCAAGCAAATACTTTAAAAGATGCTTACACAGGGGAAATATTTGCTCAACATGATAAAAAAAATTTAGATCATGTTATTGCTGCAAATGAAATACATCACGATCAAGGCCGAATATTAGCAGAATTATCAGGAACTGACCTTGCTAATGACAGTAGTAATTTATATTTCACCAATGAAACATTAAATAAATCTAAGAAAGCAAGTTCAATGTCTGACTTTGTCAGCAAACTTCAAAATGAACTTACCCAAACCCGTCAAGAAATAGCTATATTAAAACAGAAAAAATCGTTAACAGATCAAGAAAAAAAGTCATTAGAAAAGTTAGAAAATAAAGAAAAAGCAAACTTCAATAAGATGCTTGAAATAGACAAAAAAGCACGGGCTAAATACGAGAGAACTGTCAATATAGCCTATTATACTAGCAGTAAGTTTGCTAAAGATGTCGCTTATCAATCAACACTTTCTGGTTTTAAAATGGGAACAAGACAGATGCTAGGGCTTATCCTTGCCGAAGCATGGTTTGAACTACGCGATCAATTCCCTTCTATTTATGTAAATAATAAATATAACTTTTCTATAAAAAATTTTTTAAATGATATTAGCGATGTATTTAATGCTATATGGGAACGAATAAAATTAAAATTTAAAGATTTTTTTAATTCTTTCAAAGATGGCGCTGTTAGTGGTGCGCTATCGAGTGTAACCACTACTGTTACCAATATATTTTTCACTACGCAAAAAATGCTTGGAAAAATGATTCGGGAAATGTGGGGGCATATTACGGCAGCTATAAAATTAATCTTTTGCAATCCTGATTCATTGCCTTTAGGTCAATTAGTCAAAGAAGTAAGTAAAATTATTAGTGCTGGAGTTTCCGTTGTTTGTGGTACTGCTATTTATAGCATATGTTCACAATTATTTGCTTTTCCATTTGGCACTGAGTTATCTGCATTTTGTAGCGCACTAGCGACTGGTATTTTAACATTAGCATTTAATCACTATCTAGATAAAGGGGCTCTTCCTCAAAAAATTTGGGCATTTTTGGATAAATTTAAGGATAAATACGAAAGAACACTCGATTTTTTTAGAGCTTTAAATGTTGAGTTAGATAATTATTTAAAAGAATTGGCAAGGCTAGAGTTCAATATGGATACACAACAATTAGCGTCGTTTACATTGCATCTTACCACGACCAATAATGAACTAGAACGCAGCTTTCTGTTAAAAGAAGAAGTAACTCGCCGAGGAATTAAATTACCATTTGAAGCTGGCAATTTAGAATCAGTGCATTCATGGGTAAAATCATTATGAGTCATACCTCCCCATTTCCTTGTTATCAATGTGGAGCTTGTTGTTGCAATGTTAATCGCTCGCAAGAAACGCAATTTCTTGATAGTGGTAATGGGGTATGTCGTTATTATGACTATAAAACTAAATTATGCACCATCTATGATACAAGACCTGAAATTTGTCGTGTAGATAAACAATATCAGCTCAATTATAAAGATAAATATAGTTGGGCAGAGTTTATCGAGATAAATACTATTGCATGTAAAATATTGAATTCGAAATAACAAATGAATTAGTAATAACAAAATTAGATCTGAAAATATTTTTTCTAATTCCGTATTAAGGAAACTCTTATTGTTATAGTGTTGTGATATTAATAATTAATAAGGAGAGTATTAATGGCTATTTATAGAGATGATTCAGATCTAGTATTTTTAAAACAATGCACTAACGAAGATTTGGAACTATTGATTTCAATATTAACTGTTGATCCTAATGATAATGTCACTCGATTTACTGAAACATTAACGAGTGATACAAGCTATAAACGCCATTATCCTAATCATCAATTATATTGGAAATCTATTGCTGCAGAACTTCAAACATTTGGCGCAAATTCTGGAATGAACCTATTAAGGCAGGGAAAAGGGGTTTGTTACCGCGAAATATTAATAGATGTGTGTAATCAAACTAATACAACTTTAAATGAGCCATCCTCTTTTTTTATTGAAAAAATTGAAGATGCTTTATTGAGTTCGCTCCTTAAGCAATCATTAGAAAATATAAGCCAAAACGATCTTAAAAAAATAGCGGCAGAATTAGGTAAAGTCAATTCCAAAGTTACTCCAGCCATAGTAATGATGAGTCTTCAGAATTTTATAACTTCATCCTATTTAATGTCGAGCTATTTGACATTTAGCATTTTAGAAAATTTTGGATTTAAAGTCGGAAATTTAATCAAAACGACATTCCCAGAACCTTATCCTAAAAACACTCTGCAACTAGTATCTTCTATTTGTTTAGCAATAAACCATTTATGGTTACTCTTTAATATTACAGGTCCAGCTTATCGCGTCACAATCCCTGCTTGTTTATATATAGCTGTATTAAGGAAAAAATATATTGATGCCAATATAACAAATCAGGTCCTAAAAAATAATATAGATCTTAAAAAAATTATGGGAAAAAATCTTTAACAATAGCTTTTATTCCTCCAATTAGGGAAGTGTTTATCTATTTAGTTATAAAACAAAACAATAAGGAGTATATATGTCAATTTTTAAATTAATTAGTGTGGGTTCTGGGCTTCTTTTAACAACAGCTGCTGTATATACTGCGCAAGATAAAATAGCAAAAGCATGTGAAGAAGATGAAGAGCTTAAGTCAATTAAAACAGAAGGACGGGTATTAGCTAGTTTTGTAACATCGGTTATTGTTGGTGGAGTTGTGAATAAGCTTATTAATCGTGTTTTTAATTAGATATTATAAATAATAGGATGAAAGATATTATGAAAAAATTTATTACATTAATTTTTTTATATGGTGTTTTATGTGGTAACTCTGTTGCAAATATAAGTAAATATTTATTTAAAAAATATCCAGTTGAAGGTAGTAATGGAAAGTTGATTGAATATAAATCTCAACTCAATGAAACATTTAGTTTTTCATTTTTTGTTGACACGAAAAAAGAAACTGCTGTACCTGTTATATCTGATAAGTTAAAAAAATATCAGGCTGTAAGCGTGCGTTTTTGTGTAGATGAAACAGATGATTGTTGGAGAGTTCCAATATATGGCGATTTGTTAAATGTATTTGTCGATAACATTAATAACAAACAAAACGTTTGGGATATTGAATTTCTTGATAAAGATAAGTTACGCACAACAGGTATAATGAGTATACCTCAGTTAGGTGATCTTTCTAATTATGCTGGTATCGATGAAACTGATTATGATGGATTGTTACCTTACGTAATTTGGCAAACTGATGTTATGGGTTATGAATAAAATATAGTGTAGGAATTACTCGCGTTGTTTATAGTAATTTAAGAAACGACAGTGATGAATATACATAAAACTAACGCCTATATCATAAAAAAATTCCCGTCACCGATTTAGCTAAACTTTTTATGGTCAGGCGTCTAACCATTTATAGCACCGAAAGAGCTCATTAAACATTAAATAACATAACTCTCATAGAATATAAAACATAAAAACAATTAGTATCATTTTCTAGGTGAGCAGTGTGCTCACTATGGGTATTTACACAGATGTCGTTTTTTAGGCTCTATTTTTTGTAAAAAATATTCAGGATTCTATACCGTTTGGTGATTGATTGAGACTTGGTGGTATCCCAGTAATCTCTATCGTATCAATTAAAAATTCACGAAATCGGCTAGCTATTAAATGAATAGGTAAGTTGAAAACGTGATTTGTACTTTAATAAAGATGTAGCATAATCAGCTAATAGTTCACGATTCAAAAGATAAAAAACAAAAATTTAAGTGATTTCTGGCAAAACGCTGTATAAATTTTTGGAAGATTATTTTTATCATGAAGTGTAAACTGCCTGATGTTTTCCTACAGGATTTTGAATTTATGGTATTACTACAAATAATATTAAAAATAATAACTAAAATAGTTGTTTTATCAAATTTATGATAATATTTGGTTTCTTTTAAAACCTTTACAAAAAAATTAATGCGATGAAAAAAGTAAAATATTCTTTGTTGCTAGTTTGCAATATAACATTGGTCGGTTGTTTTGGTTCTGATACCTCTTCTTCTAGCTCAGTTGATCGTATGATTGACAATCCAACTCCAAACGAAATAAAAGTTATTGTGGATGGAAAAGAATTAACCATTCCAGCGAAATCAAGTGTGAATTATACATTTGATTACGGTAAGCATACATTGTCTTATGGTGATCAATCGTTAAATTTTATAGCTAAACCTTCAACAACTGATAGTTCTGGATTAATTAATCCTACTCAAAGTAACTATTATTTGTTAACTACTTTCTATACAACTTCGAATGTGAGTGATGAAACTTATGATAAGTTGATAGCTAAACATTTAAATTCAGTTCCTGTAATTATTAACGATGAACAGCAAGAGCTTGAACTGCCGGTTAAAGTTATTAATGATGTTTTCATTGAGCGTCGAAAGGATTTTTGGGATTATTCCGTTGATGAACCTTATCCAGATGAAGTGACTTTGCGAGGAAAGGGGCAATTCCAATCTCAAAAAATTAAATTATTTCGCGAAGACAGTTTTATTGAATCTTTGAAATCAGAAGGACTTAATGAAAAAGTAAACTTCATAAATCAACATCCTACATTTTCTGAGATCAAGAAATATACGATTCCAAATATTCAGTTAGATGCGATTGCCTGTAAAAAAGGCCGTGAATTTGTGGAAACTCAATTAAATGATTGGAATAAGTTTTTTACCTCGACAGGTAAAGACTTAGCATCGTTATATAAACAGTTAACATCGAATGAAACTTTTCAGAAAAAACATGCCATTATAAAAGAATGTACATCGGAAGGAGATATGAATCAAAGTTATCAATCAGCGACAAGACAACTTGAGGAAGCTTTCGATGAAACCAAACAAATCAATTTTTTTGTTACTCAGTAAATAAAATGCTTTTAGTATCAGGAAAATTGTTATTTAGCATTTTAGCTGTATAAGCATAAAACGAGTGTGAGCATAAAAGAGCTATGTTTCAGGACATGGCTTTTTTATTGTCATGTATGATGGTTATTTTATTGAAAAAACGGGCATAAGCCCGTTTTAGTGATTGGTTAGTTGTAAACAACTATTGCTGTGAGATGATGCTTATCTTTTGTCCACTTGTTGATACAGCTTGAATATCACGATCATACATAGTTTCACCAAATGCAGGTGGAATGCTGTAGGTTCCTACATTAGTTGCTTTGATTTGATAAGTAAATTTCTGTATTTTATCATTATAGGTTGAACCATAGATAATAACACGATCTTCACGAACATCTGTATATTCCGGATAACAAGTATGTTTGTCTGTTTTTATAACAATTTAGATAGAATAAAAATAAGCAATAAATTACTATATATTACAGAGTTAAGTTAAGTAAAGGTGAGTTAATATGCATAACTCAAATATTGATATTAATGATTTCATTATAACTATAGTTGAAAAATTAAGGTTTGCAGAAAAATTAGACCAAAATAGCGTTAATTATCTCTATGATTTACTTGATCAAACTGCAGTTAATTATACGCAACAATCTGATATTCCCAAGCAGCTTGCTTATAGTCTTTTGGTACTACATGATAATTTAGAAGGAGCTTTAAATTATTATCAAGGTGATGAGCTAGCTTATATATCAGGTATAAATTCGAGAATAAATGGGTATATTGAAAAGATTTTATTGTGAAATGATAATAAAATTAATTAGTTACAGATAAATTATCAATAGAGCAGCAATTGGCAATATTAAAGCAGAAATATAAACAGTTAATGTTATCACCACAAGAATATAGATAGATTAATCCGTTGCAATAACCAACCTGCATATCATTAAAAGTATACTGTTTATGATTATCTTGTTAAAAAATAATGTATATCTATCTGAATGCAATTGATTTTCTACGTACTAGTGTAGTGACAACAATATACTTTAGTTTAGTCCTAAATTTGAGTTATTATAATCATTTCAAATTATTGGCTAGCCGGTGGCCATTGACAATAATCATTATGACTAATAGTCGATATTCATTAAGTTCAATTGGTTAAAGTAGAATTCACTACTAATATTAATGAATAAACACAATATTTAGCCAATTTCTTCTTATTTTTTAGCAATAAAAACCGCCCGCATTGGAGCAGGATAGCCTTCAATGGTTTTTGTTAAGTCGGTTGGATCTAAAAAGTCCGCGAGTGAATCCGATGTCATCCATTCTGTTTTACGTTGTTCATCCAAACTGGTGAGTGATATATCAACCAGTTTTGCATCAGAAAATCCACATTTTTCTAACCAATTAATCATTGTTGGAACTGATGGAATAAAATAAACATTCCGCATTTGAGCATAGCGTTCACCCGGCATGAGTGCTGTATGTTCAGCACCATCAATGACTAATGTTTCGAGTACTAATTGACCATTTTCAACGAGTTGATCTTTTAATTGAAATAAATGATCAAGTGGCGACCTACGATGATATAAAACGCCCATTGAGAAGACTGTATCAAAAGCGCCAAGTTTGGGTAACTGCTCAATACCAAGTGGTAATAAATGCGCTCTTTGATCGTTACCCAATAATTTACGAATAGCCTCAAATTGGCATAGATAAAGTGCCATAGGATCGATTCCTACAGCAAGTTTTGTTCCAGCGCCAATCATGCGCCATAAATGGTAACCACTATTACAACCCACGTCTAAAACAATCTTACCTTCTAAATTATCAATATGCTTAATTAAGCGTTCCCACTTCCAATCTGAACGCCATTCTGTATCAACATCAATACCATATAAGTGAAAAGGGCCTTTGCGCCATGGCATCATGTTTTTTAGTAGTTGAGTAATTCGTTGCTGTTCACCAATCGAGATAGATTGTTCACTATTGACTGTTACACTATGCAGTAAATCAATTTGATAAGGGGTGATAGTTGGTAAGTGTTTAATACTATTGAGCCATTGATTAAAACGGTTATCAATATTTTGATTTTGCCAGTTTGCCAGTTGTGCTGGTAAGACTTCTAGCCAGTGGCTCAGTTTACTTTTTGCGATAATCTGGTAAAAATCACCAAAGTCAATCATTCTGTTTTCCTTATCAATTAAGCTTAAATCAATCAGTTATTTTATGGCAATGATAGAGCCAAAATTAAAACATTGAAACCATGTATCTATATGTTTAAAACCAGCTTCAGACAGTCGCTGTTTATGAGTTTCAATGGTGTCTGTTAGCATGACATTTTCTAACATATTACGTTTTTGGCTGATTTCTAGTTCACTGTAGCCGTTAGCACGTTTAAAATCATGGTGCATATTAAATAACAATTCGTCGATAGTTGAATCACTAAAACTAAATTTTTCAGACAGCACTAAAATACCATTAGGATTTAATGCGCTATAAATGTTATTTAAGATACGTTGGCGATTTGCTGGCGTCAAAAACTGCAAAGTAAAATTAAGTACTACCATTGACGCGTTTTGCATATTGAGGTTACAAATATCATCACAAATTACATCCACTGGTGTATTTGCTTTATATGATTCAAGGTGCCTTTTACAGCGATCAACCATGGGCTGGGAATTATCTACCGCAACAATATGGCAGTTTTCGTGATTAACATGACGACGAATAGATAATGTGGCAGCACCTAAGGAACAGCCTAAATCATAAATCGTTGAATTAGGCTGTACAAATCTTTCTGCTAACATGCCGATCATTGAGATGATATTAGAATAACCAGGTACGGAACGCTGCACCATATCAGGAAAAACTTCAGCGACTTTTTCATCAAATGTCCAATCGCCTAATTTATCTATTGGTGTCGAGAATAGCTGGTCTTTTTTGGTATCCATAAAACTAATTGGTACTATAGAAATTAATTCTGTTATCATATCATTTTTTTATATTTAATTGCTCGGATAATTATGGGTTTTGTCGATTTTATTACTATTGTTATAGCGATTGTTGTTAGTGTTTTAATAACTATCTATCTTGGAAAACGATGGCTATTTTGGTTTGATTTTAATTTTATCGGCTATCATCAATTTATTTATTGGATCGTTGTTTTTATAGCTGGATTATCGCTAACCTTTTCTAAAATATTTAATAATATATCAACTTATTGGCTACCATTATGCTGTAATGTCATTACTGGTTTGATGATTTGCTGCGTTTTTACCTCGCTTATTTTTGACATTGTACGTTGGCTTAGTAAAAAAAAGGTTAAACCCAATTTATGGCTTAAAATTGTTTATATTATTGCCTCGGTATTATTGTTTTGTTTTGGTCATGAAATGGCAATTAATCCCAAGATTGTGCATTACCAAGTTAAAATTGATAAACCTGCAAATGTTGAGCATTTACGTATTGTTCAACTTTCCGATATTCATCTTAATGAACAAACGACACATCGATTTATTCAACAAATGGTTGATGAAGTGAATAAGCTTAATGCTGATTTTATTGTGATTACGGGGGATACATTAGATAAACGTTTAAAACCTTTTACACAAAATGGTTTTGATAAGCAATTTCAACAATTAAGATCAAAATATGGTACTTATATTATTTTTGGTAATCATGAATACTTAGCCACTAACCAAGAAAATAACCGCGAAGAAGATATTGCTAATGCTTTTAGGCAAGCAGGTATGAAAGTACTAAAGGATGATATCATTTATTTCGATGATATAGGGATTACATTAGTGGGCCGAGATGATTTTTCTTCATTTCGTTATAATGTAAATAGGGCTTCACTGGCAGATCTTATTATGTTTACTAATACTGATTCGCCAATTATTTTATTAGATCATCAACCAAAAGACCTTAATGAGCCAGAAAAACTGGGGGTTGATTTGATGATTTCTGGACATACTCATGCTGGGCAAATATTTCCTATTAATATTATTGAAAAATTAATGTATAAAAATACTTATGGATTATATAGAAACGAAGATCATCATTTTAGCAGCATTGTGAGTAGTGGATATGGATTTTGGGGACCACCAATTCGTTTAATGACTCGTTCCGAGATCGTGGTAATGGATATCGTTTTTGACAAAAATACACACAATGAATAAATATATTTGAACAGGAATTTAATTTTGTCTTATCAACTTATTATTAGTAATGATCAGTTAGCTGATTATTGTTCAAAAATCGAAAATAGCTCGGCTTTGGCTTTAGATACTGAATTTGTTCGAACCCGAACCTTTTATCCTCATTTGGGTTTACTGCAGGTATTTAATGGTGAACATGCAGCATTAATTGATCCAATTAGTATTACTGATTGGCAGGCTTTTTTGGCTATATTAAATAATCCAACTATTGAAAAATATTTTCATTCATGTAGTGAAGATATTGAGGTCTTTTCTTATCATTTTGGCTGTGTTCCAACACCGATTGTCGATAGCCAAATATTAGCTTCTTTTTTAGATAATCCATTAAGTAGTGGTTATGCTAGTTTAGTAAAAAAATATTTAGGGGTCGAACTTGATAAGAGTGAAACCCGAACAGATTGGCTAAAACGTCCATTAACTGAAAAACAGTGTAAATATGCTATTAATGATGTGTTATATCTTTTCCCACTAATTAATATTTTAAAATCACAGTTAAGTACTAATCATTATTTACAAGCAGCTTATCAAGAGTGCCAAATGGCGGTTGTCCGTAAATCGGAATTAATGGATCCAAATGATGCTTATCTAAATATTAAAAATAGTTGGCAATTGAAAGGGAAAAGTTTAGGACAATTGTATAAATTAGCGAGCTGGCGATATAGATTAGCAAAAGAACAAGATATTGCTATAAATTTTGTAGTACATGAAGAAGTATTATTGAAAATTGCACGCTTTTCACCGACATCATTAGGAGAACTTGATAAGTTAGGTATGAAAGGGAAAGAAATTCGCTTGTATGGTCAAATAATTTTGGATCTTTTATCTACTCCCATACCCGAAATTCAACCAATTCGCCGAGTTAATAGCTATCCAGATTATAAAAAAATTACTAATGAATTAAAACAAGCAGCACTGACTATTTCTTCACAAACAGGTCTTAGTGAGGATTTATTGCTTTCACGTCGATTAATTAATCAATACATAAAGTGGAAAATCGATAAAAAGGGGAAGGTACCAGAATTATTAATAGGTTGGCGTAAACCTTTATTTGAGCAGTATTGTCTTTGATTATTGGTTAAATGTAAGCATAGTTTGTACATTTAATGATTTTTTAATCCAACAATAGGCAAAGTCAGGTTACGATAGATAGCTAATAATCGAATAACCAGTGTAACCAAAATACCAATGAATGTTGAATATTCCAAAGGTAGTTTGAATGCATTATAGGCGATAACATGGATTGTTCCGCCGATGACGCAAGCAGTGGCATAGATATCGGTTTTAAATACCATTGGAATATCTCGAGCAAGTACATCTCGAATAATACCACCACCTACTCCAGTCATCACTCCCATACAAACCGCCACTAAGCTGTTTACGTCAGAATAAATCGCTTTGTTCACGCCAATACCCACAAATACAGCAAGGCCGATTGCATCTAATACAGAAAATAACCATTTAGGGACTGTAATTGATGATGAGTAACGTAATAAGAGCATGGTGACTAACGAGGTGATGATAGCAATATACAGATCAGTGGAATCAGTGATCCAAAAGATCGGCCCATGATTTAAAACAATATCGCGGATTGTACCACCACCAATAGCGGTGATGACCGCTAGCACTAAGGCCCCGATTGGATCCATCTCTTTTTTAGCTGCTAGTAATACACCAGAAATAGCAAATACTATAGTACCTAATATGTCAAACCAAAAAAGATAACTCACGCAAGCTCACTTAGCATTGATTCAACAATGAGTGATGATTGTGTTGCAGCTAATTTTAAAAAGGATTGAAAATCAACTGTAGATTCATTATCTCCATTATCCGAGATAGCTCGAACAACCACAAATGGTACTTTAAATAACCAGCAAACATGACCAATAGCTGCGGCTTCCATTTCAACAGCAATAGCATTTGGGAAAGTTTGTTTTATTCTTGCTAAATTACTTTTACCATTTATGAAAGCATCTCCACTACCAATTGAACCTTCAATCGCATTAACTCCGTGCTTTTTGATACAGATTTTTGCTAATGATTGGTATTTTTGATCAGCATCAAATGCTACAGGACAACCTGACATTTGACCTGGCTTGTAACCAAAAGCAGTCAAATCAACATCGTGGTAAAAAACATCCTTTGAAACAATAATATCACCAATATTAAGGTCGAACGATAACCCACCAGCCGAACCAGTGTTGATAACAGCATCTACTTTATAATTATTTAATAATAACGTAGTACCTGATGATGCTGCTACTTTACCGATACCAGATTGGAGCAGTACGATTTCACAACCAGCAATTTGACCTAAATGAAAATCACAACCTAAATAACGCTCAACGTGATAATGTGTGATTTTACTTTTTAATATGGCTACTTCTTCTTCCATTGCAGCAATAATAGCAATTTTCATGCGATCCTCTTGGCTTAGTTTGGGTAACTTCAAATTAGATGTGCTATCATAGTTTGAGAAAATAAATTTGACAATATATGAATCAATCGGAGCTGAAATTGCGAACAATATTTATTACAGGCTGCTCAAGTGGAATAGGGCTGATCTCGGCCATTGCTTTAAAAAAACGTGGCTATCGTGTTATTGCTTCGTGTCGCAAATCATTGGACCAACAAAAACTTATCGAGCAAGGATTTGAAACTGTGCTTCTTGATCTTGACAATCCTGAATCAGTCAAGCAAGCTGCTCAAGAAATTCTCACTTTGTCTGAAGGCAAATTATATGCGTTATTTAACAATGCAGGTTACGGTGTTTATGGTCGATTAAGCACGATCAGTCGGGAGCAGTTAGAATCTCAATTTTCCACCAATTTTTTTGGTGTCCATCAGTTGACGCAATTACTGCTTCCAGCCATGCTAGAACAAAATGAAGGGCGTATTATTCAAACAAGTTCAATTGTTGGTATTGTTGCAACGCCAGGGAGAGGTGCTTATTCAGCCAGCAAATATGCCTTAGAAGCTTGGTCTGATGTGTTAAGGCTGGAATTAGCACAAACCAATATCAAGGTTTGTTTAATTGAACCTGGCCCATTAAAGACATATTTTTCAAACAATGTAAATCAAACAGAGCAAAAGAATATGGTAAAAAATCCACCTATAGCTAAACGATTTACTTTACCGCCCGAGGCTGTTTTGCCTTACTTATTCCATGCCCTTGAACACAGCAAGCCTAAAATACGTTACAGGGTAACAAAAATAACGACAATAGCAGCTATTGCTAAACGTTTGCTTCCTGATAGATTAATGGATAAAATTTTAAAGAATAAATAATAAATCATTATACCCTAGGACATAATATGCAAAATCAATTTATTTTTGATGTTAATGAGCAAAATATTCAAGAGGTGATTGAAAGATCATCGACATCCCCAGTGTTATTTTATTTTTGGTCAGCTAGAAGTCCAAATTATGAGGTAATGACTCAAACATTAACTAAATTGGCTAATGAACATCATGGGCAATTTATTTTAGCCAGTATTAATTGTGATGAACAACAAATGTTAGCTGCTCAATTTGGTTTACGGGCTATCCCAACGGTTTATTTATTTCAAAATGGTCAACCTGTAGATGGTTTTCAAGGACCTCAATCTGAAGAAACCATCAAAAATTTTTTAGAAAAAGTGTTACCAAATGAAGATGAGCTTAAATTAATTGAAGCACAAAATTTATTTCATGAAGCCAAATATGAAGAAGCATTACCACTGTTACGGCAAACTTGGAAATCACTTACCGATCATTTGGGTAAACCAAGAACAGATATTGCATTAATGCTAATAAAATCACAAATTGAACTTAAACAGCTAAATGAAGCAAAAGAAGTGCTTGCAACTGTTCCTCTACAAGATCAAGATTCAAGTTATCATGGATTACAAGCCGAAATAGAACTACTTGAACAAGCCGCTAATTCTCCTGAATTACAGCAATTACAAGCAGAATTTGCTCAACATCCTGATAACGTTGAATTAATGATTCAATTGTCTTCTCAATTAATGCATGTAGGGCGTCATGAGGAAGCATTAGAGTTGTTATTTAAACCGCTGACAAAAGATCTTAATGTTGGTGACGGACAAGTGAAGAAAACATTACTTGATTTACTAGCAGCATTAGGAACAAGTAACCCGTTAGCTAGTAGTTATCGACGTAAATTGTATACTTTATTATATTAAGATTTTATGAAATTTAAACTGGAACGAATTTTTAAGCGTTTACTTATAGGTTTATTATTTTTGCTAAGTGTAAACAGTGGGTTTGCTATTATATGTGCTTCTTATGTTCGTTCTCTAAAAAAAGATATACATAGAAGTAAACTCGATGAACTAAATAAAAAATTAGCACAAAAAAATTCGAATATAAAAATTATAGATAGAAATTTATAAGTGAAAAGATTCAACAATAAACTATTGTTGAATCTTTTTATTTAGTGTTCAATAATGCGAGGAAAATCTTCATTACTACGTAATGTTAAGACTTCAACACCATTTTCAGTAACTAAAATGGTATGTTCATATTGTGCCGAAAGACCATGATCTTTGGTTTTGACTGTCCAGCCATCTTTCATGGTACGGGTACGCCAATCGCCTGTATTTATCATAGGTTCAATAGTAAAAGTCATGCCTGGTTTTAAAATTACACCGCCGTCATCAGCGTCATAATGTAAAACTTGAGGTTTGTCATGATAGACTTCACCAATACCATGACCACAATATTCCCGAACTGAAGAAAAACCAAATTTATCGACATATTTTTGAATCGTTTTACCAATTTCCTTTAAACGTATGCCAGGTTTGATAATTTTAATCGCCTCGTAAAGGCTTTCTTGTGTAACTTGGCATAATTTTTCACCTGCGATAGTTGGTTTACCAGCAATGTACATTCTAGAAGTATCACCGTGATAACCATCTTTGATAACTGTTACATCAATATTTAAAATATCACCATCTTTTAGCTTTTTGTCAAAACTTGGAATACCATGGCAAACCACATCATTAATTGAAATACAACTAGTGTGTTGATAGCCACTATAGCCAATATTAGCTGGAATAGCTTTTTGAACATTAACAATATGTTCATAACAAATTTTGTCTAGTTCACCAGTACTAATGCCCGGTTTAACATAAGGTTCAATCATTTCTAATACTTCAGCTGCAAGTTTTCCAGCTATTCGCATTTTTTCAATTTCGACGGGGGTTTTTAACTTTATAGACATTAAATTTTTCCTGTAATATTAATGACAATATCCTATCATACCCCGCTATTTCGTCAAATCATACCGGATGATTAATTATGCATTTTGCTTATATTCTTATAAAATTTTGTAAAAAAGTTTCAGGAAAGTATATGTTTTAGTATAAAATAAAAAATTATACTTATTTCAATACGGTTTTATATATATAATAACTCATTATAAGAAAGGGTTTTATCGCAATGCAATGTCGTTTTTATCAGCAGAAAAAATGTTTATCTTGTCAGTGGATGGATAAGCCCTATCATGCACAACTAGCAGAAAAACAAAATAATCTGTTACAACAATTAACTCAATTTAAACCTAATGACGTTGTTGAACCGTTTGCTAGTAATGAGTTTGCTTTCCGTAATAAAGCAAAAATGGCGGTGTTAGGTACTGTTGAAAGACCTATTTTAGGGATACAAACAGATAATGAGATGGTCGATTTATGTGATTGTCCTCTTTACTCAAATAGTATGCAAAACATCCTAAAACTTGTTCGAACTTTCATCCGTAAACAGGGGCTTGTACCTTATAATATTAATAAGCGAAAAGGAGAGTTGAAATTTGTTATTGTTACTGAAAGTAAAGAGAATAATATAAGCTGTTTTATGCTGCGATTTGTTTTAAAATCGCACAAACTTGTCGAAAAAATAAATAATTCTTTTAAACAATTACAAGATAAAATACAAAACTTAAAGGTAATTTCAATAAATATCCAACCTAATCATGCAGCTATTTTAGAAGGGGAAGAAGAGTTAGTTTTAACCGACACCTCATTTTTACCAATGACATTAAATGGCGTTCCTCTTTTCATTAAGCCTAAAAGTTTTTTTCAAACAAACAGTGATGTTGCCAGCAATCTTTATAAAACTGCAAGTGACTGGGTCACAAATTTATCTATTCACTCAATTTGGGATCTGTTTTGTGGTGTAGGTGGTTTTGGCTTAAGTTGTGTTAGTCTTGCTATTGAAAATCAAATCCAGCTAACAGGAATTGAAATTAGTCCAGATGCGATTGAATGTGCAACAAAATCAGCTAACAAGTTAGGTTTTAAGCGGTTAACGTTTAAATCACTTGATGCTACTCAATACGCTATTGCTGAACAACACACTCCAGATCTAGTGCTGCTTAATCCACCAAGACGAGGGGTTGGTAAAGTGCTTATGCAGTATTTAGAAAATGTACAACCAAGCTATATTTTATATTCAAGTTGCAACTTAACCTCGTTAGTCGAAGATTTGATGTTGTTATCCAACTATCAAATCATGAAAGTGCAACTGTTTGATATGTTTCCCCATACTTCTCATATGGAAGTCTTGGTTTTATTACAAAGAAAAGATAAATAATTTAATTATCAAACCCTAATATTATCTTCAATCTATTAGATAGTTGTTATATTTTAAGATCTACCAATATTCAATTATCTGTAATAAAAATAGTGAATTGTATTTTCTAATCATTAAATTACAAATTATATTTAGTTTTTATTTTAAAGGTTGTTATAAATTAGACCATTGTTAATATCAAATTATGTTAATATAAAAAAATAAATAATTTCATTTAAGGAAGGCAAAATATGATTCCTGATGTTTCTAAAGCGCTTAACTGGTTAGAAAAACACTACACCATCTTACAAGGTATTCAACGCGGTGTTGAACGTGAAACTTTACGCATTTTGCCTGACGGGACATTGTCGAAAACTTCATTTCCCGCAAAAATTGGCGCAGCGTTGACTCATCCTTGGATAACAACTGATTTTGCTGAATCAATGCTAGAATTTATTACACCGGTTAATACCAATATTGATTATATGCTAACGTTTTTACGCGATTTGCATCGTTATGCTAGTGTAAATATTGATGACGAAATGATGTGGCCATTAAGTATGCCATGTTTTGTTGCCAATGAAGAAGATATTATTTTAGCTCAATATGGATCATCAAATGAAGGGCGTTTTAAAACGGTTTATCGAGAAGGTTTAAAAAACCGTTATGGTGCAATGATGCAAACCATATCTGGCGTTCATTATAATTTTTCATTACCTATGGCATTTTGGCAAGCAAGAGATGGTGTAAAAAATACAGAAGAGGGTAAAGCTGTTATTTCTGAAGGCTACTTTACATTGATTCGTAACTATTATCGCTTTGGTTGGGTTATTCCTTATTTGTTTGGAGCATCACCATCGATGTGCTCCTCATTTATTCAAGATCCACAAAAAGCAAAAGCCTTTATTGAACAAACAAATGGTAATTGTTATTTGCCTTACGCAACCTCTTTAAGGTTAAGCGATATAGGGTATACTAATAATGCACAAAAACAACTAGGCATTACTTTTAATCATTTAGATACTTATGTTGAAGGATTAAAACGAGCAACGCATACAAAATCAGCGGAATTTGCTAAACTGGGTATCAAAGTCGATGGTCATTATCGTCAATTAAACGATAATGTATTGCAAATTGAAAATGAATTTTACGGGCCAATTCGACCTAAAAGAGTTGCAATGACTGGGGAGTCGCCGTCGGATGCACTTTTACGTGGCGGTATTGAATATATTGAAGTACGCGCATTAGATGTTAATCCATTTTCACCGGTGGGGATTACTGAAGAACAGATACGATTTATCGATCTATTTTTAATTTGGTGTGCACTAGCACCAGCGCCTGAAATGAGCAGTCAAGAACTTGAGTGTGCCAAATTAAATTGGAATAGGGTAATAATGGAAGGACGAAAACCAGGGCTTGAGATTGGTATTGGTTGCAATAGCTATCGAGAACCTTTGTCCAAAGTTGGACACCAATTATTCAAAGATTTATTACGTGTTGCTGATGTTTTAGATCATCAAGATGACAAGCAGGGTTATCGTAATGTTTGTGAGCGTTTAGATTTGATGTTTGATCAACCTGAATTAACTTTATCAGCAAGAACACTACAAGCAATAAGCGATTTAGGTACAGCAAAATTTGGTTTAGCTTTAGCAAGCCAATATAAAAAACAGCTTATGGCAGAACCTTTAACATTATTAACTGAAGGTGATTTTGTTCAACAACGCAATTTATCTATTGAAAAACAGAGGAAGAAAGAGCAGAGTGATACTTTAACTTTTGATCAATATTTGCAGAAAAAGTTGAACGATAAAAATGTTTAAAAATCGATGTTATACTTTACGTTATCAGGCAAGCAACGAAGTTGAGTTGCTATTGCCTAACCAACAAATTACAGTTAATAAACCGTTAATCGATCAAACATCATTTACTGTTTTAGTTTGGAATATTTTTAAACAAAAGAAATCTGATTGTATTACTGTACTCAAACAATATGCTGATAAAGCTAAACTAATCTTATTACAAGAAGCACAAACAACATTACCTTTACTTCATTTTATTTCACAGCATAATAAAATTGCCGATCATGTCCCTGCATATTGTTTTAACAATATTTATGCTGGGGTCATGACAATCTCTGACTCGTTACCAACTTCACTTTTCTCTTTTAGAGAGAGAGAACCATTAATTCGTGTTCCTAAATCTGCTTTAATTACTATTTATCCGATTAGAGATTCTAAGCAACAATTATTAGTTGCTAATATTCATGCTGTAAATTTTAGTATTGGTGTAAAAGTCTACCGTCAACAAATACGCATGTTATTAACCCGAATAAAAGAACATAATGGTCCAGTTATTTTGGCTGGGGATTTTAATGCATGGAGTAGACAGCGACTGAATTTATTGTATCATCTTGTTTATTCAATTGAACTTAAGCCTGTTAATTTTTCAATCGATATTCGTAAGAGATTTATGGGCAGACCGTTAGATTTTATTTTTTACCGAGGATTACAACTTAACGCAGCTGAAATTATTAGCACAACCGCATCAGATCATAATCCTCTATTAGTAAATTTTAGATTGGATTTGCATTGGCAAGATTGATTGTTAAGATATCACCTTCTTGAACTCTAGAATTTTTTAGATTATTCCACTGCAATATATCAGTAATTTTTACACGATAATTTTTTGCTATGGAATATAAACTATCTCCTGCTTTGACAAGATAAGCAATCTTTTTTTCATTTCTAGAAAAGTTATCTCTACTTACAATGCTTTTGCTTTGAATGAAACTTGATCTAAATTCAAATGGCATATTAGCATGAGGAGTATCTTGTAGAAGTTCTGTAACTTCATTTGCAACAAGATTTTCTTTTTGTAATTTTTTAAATAAATCATGAGCATGAGTATAAGGAACAAGCAGATGAAAAGGACCATTTACTGTTTGTTGTACATATCCTGCATTATATGTTGTTAATTCATCAAGCGATAGTTTAGAATATTTAGCAATTTTAGCTAATGAAATATTTTTAGAAATATCAATTCTAACAAGCGAATTTTCGTAATTACAATCAGGTAACTTAATACCATATCGTTTATTATTTTTAACAATATCAATGATAGCTAAAATTTTAGGTACATAGTGCATGGTTTCAGTTGGCAAGTCTAATGACCAATAATTTGTTGGTAAACCTTTTGCCTGATTTTTCTCAATGGCTTTTCTGACTCGACCTTCACCCGCATTATAAGCTGCAAGTGTTAAAAGCCAGTCCCCATTAAAACGGTTATTTAAATTTTGTAGCAGTGATATTGCAGAATTAGTGGAGGCAATTAGATCCCTACGGGCATCAAATGAATTACTTTGTTGTAACCCATACTCTCTAGCTGTCACTGGTACAAATTGCCACAGTCCCGCAGCTTGTGCAGGTGATGTTGCAAGTGGGTCATAAGCGCTCTCAATAAGAGGAACTAAAGCTAATTCAGCAGGTAGATTATTCCTACGAAGTTGATTAATAATGTAATAAACATAAGGTTCAGAACGTAAGGCAACCGTTTCAAATCCTTTAGGATTACGTAATAATCGTTCTCGTTCTGCTTTAATTCGGCTGTTTTCAGGAACATTGGCATCAATCTGATTAAGCATATATTGCCATGGATTCTGAGTGATAGATACATAACTACTAGAATTACTTCTGTTATTAGCCGTGTTTTTCGAATACTTTATTCTAACAACAGGATTATATCGCGGTGTATGATGATGACACGCACCTAGAAACAAACATAATGTTGTAAATATTAATAACTTTTTCATTATTCCGTAAGTTTTACCCAAATTAAGTTTAATATTATACCTAAAAAATGTCTTTTTGGCTCCTAAAAAAAGCAAACAAATCTAACTAATTATTAAAATTGAACTTATTTTGTAATTGACGTTCATGGCATCGCAAAAATAAGTTAATTTGCTTTTCTTTAAACAAAATAGACGGTAATGTTTTTGATTTTTTTGAAATCAGATCTATATAGCTTTTGATGTTTTTATCATTAGGCAATATATGGGACGCAAAGGCTAAATTTGATAGCGTATATTCATGACCAGCACAGATTAAAGTATCATCAGGCAGCCGTTTTAAATGTTCTAATGAATCTAACATTTGTTGATAAGTACCCTCAAAAACCCTTCCGCAACCAGCCGAAAATAAAGTATCGCCAGAAAACAAATAAGGGTAGCAATAATAAGCTAAATGCCCAAGAGTATGTCCGGGTACTGTTATAACATCAAAGCTAAAATTACCAATACAAACTTTATCTTGATTAACAAGATAATTAATCGGCAGATCGATTTCGCTAGGGCCGTAAATATCAATATGCTGATATTGAGCTTTTAATTCACACACCCCACCAGTGTGATCAATATGGTGATGGGTAAGTAGGATTCCAAGGGGGGAATAATTTATACTTATTAATATAATTAATAACAGGTCCAGCTTCGGCAGGATCAATAATCACGGCTTGATTATCAGAGTTGCTTAGAATCCAAATATAATTATCTTTTAAGGATTTGATGCTATTCAGTTGATACATATTATTTTTATACCATCAGTTATCTATTTAAAAGCAAGTAAATTTATATCAGTTTCATAAAAGTATTTTTATAAATTAATCAGTTAGAGATTGTTCAAATATAGCGTCTTGCATAGTAGGGGATTGCGCTTGTGTTTTAGCTATAATGTCACAGCGCTCATTTTCAATATGACCAGCATGACCTTTGACCCAAATCCATTTAATGTTATGGGGTTGCACTAATTCATCAAGCTTTTTCCATAAGTCGACATTTTTTACTGGTTGTTTGCTGGCTGTCTTCCAACCATTTTTTTTCCAACCGTGGATCCAATTCATAATACCGTTACGCAAATACTGACTGTCAGAATATAACTCAATTTGACAAGGTTGCTTTAATTGTTCTAAAGCCACAATTGCAGCTAATAATTCCATGCGATTATTCGTTGTTTTAAAAAAACCTTTCGATAATATCTTTTCAGTTTGTTTATATTTTAAAATAGCAGCATAACCACCAGGACCCGGATTACCAAGGCAAGAACCATCTGTATATATTTCGATTTTTTTTAACATTTTTTAAAATTATTTAATAATTGTTGGGGATAGAATTTAAATCTCTTGCTTATTTTAATTGAAAGTGCAAGTTAACAGCCATTTAATTTATTTACTGTTATTCTATAACTTTAGCAAATTGACGATTATCTTCATTTATGAAAGTATCAACATTAAAGTTTTTTGGTGCTAGACTATACCACTAAAAATGTTTTTTCCCAATCATTGATATAAAAAGAGAAGCAAGTGATAAATCATTCTACGCGACAAATTGTATTAGATACTGAAACAACTGGCATGAACCAAGAAGGTAACAATCACTATGAAGGACATAAGATTATTGAAATTGGTGCTGTTGAAGTCATTAATCGCCGTTTAACGGGTAACCATTTTCATGTTTATATTAACCCAGAACGCTTAATTGATGAAGATGCATTTAAAGTGCATGGCATAAGTGACGATTTTGTTAAAGATAAGCCGATTTTTAAAAATATAGCGCATGATTTTATTAAATTTATCGATGGCGCTGAATTAATTATCCACAATGCTTCGTTTGATGTGGGCTTTATGGATTATGAATTTCGTCTTTGTGGGTTTGATTTTAAAACTGCTGATCATTGTATTGTTACTGATACCTTAGCCATGGCAAGGCGCCTATTTCCTGGTAAACGTAATAACCTAGATGTGTTATGTGAGCGCTATCAAATTGATAACTCTCACAGAACCCTGCACGGCGCGTTATTAGATGCCGAGATTTTAGCTGAAGTGTATTTAGCGATGACGGGGGGGCAAACGACCTTATCTTTTAATGCAGAGGATAATAACTCATCTTCATCGGAAAATAATATAATAAAAAGAGTAGAACGTAACGGCGCGCCTTTAAAAGTAATCAAAGCAACTGAATATGAGCTTTCTGAACATGAATCAGTTTTAAAAAAAATTGATAAAAAAAGTGGTGGAGCATTATGGAATTTGAACAAATGATTGCTTTATGGTCAATTAAACGGTAATTTTTAAAATTTTATTGACGATAATAAAAAAAATCTTTAACATCACACCCGATTTAATGTTCTAACATTAAAACTATCAAATAAAAGCGGAGCGGTAGTTCAGTTGGTTAGAATACCTGCCTGTCACGCAGGGGGTCGCGGGTTCGAGCCCCGTCCGTTCCGCCAATTCATTAAATCTTATCTAAATCTATTTATTACCAGTAAAAATAAATAAAGCAAGATTGTATAAATTTATTGTTGAAAATAGAATTACAGGGAAGATTACCCTGTAACGTTTTATGTTTTTTTCAACTATTCATTCTTATTCAAAAGGCTTTTCTTGATTTCTATCGCAAGGAGGGGGTTCCACATAGCACCCGTTGCACTCATAACAGCATCAGCACCACTTTTTATAAATTGATGATAATGTTCACTAGAACCAACTCCACCGACGCCCACTATAGCAAATTTTAGATCCATCTGTTTACGATATTTAGCTAAACGACTCACCATATCTAAGCCAGCCCAACGAATTGCGTCACCACAAATTCCACCTTCTTTTCTATTTTCACCTAAAGCCGGGTGACCTTTAGCATCAACGGGTTTAGCCGATAATGTGTTGATGGCGCTTAAACCGTCAATGATAGATCCGACACGAGTTAATAAAGAAATAATCTTTTCATCATCAGGAAAATACGCTAGTTTTAAAATAAGTGGACGATCAGGCACAGCAGTTTTAATAGCATTGACTACTCGTTCAACTTTATCTACATCAAAGCAAAGTAGTTTGCTTGCTCCTTCGTTTGGACAACTTAGATTTGCTTCAAGAATAGGTGCATTGGTTTCTTTAACTAATTTTGCCGCTAAAGCATAATCTTTTTCTATTTCTCCATTACCTTGTGTTCCTTGAAAACTACCTATAACACATTGTCCATTGCCAGCCGATTTTACAGCGTTAGCCATATCGGGTTGCCAAATATCAGGTGAAAATGAAGGCACGCCAAATGAGTTGGTAATTGATAATGGCTGATTATAATTGGTATCAGCTAATACTGTATCTAGATTGCATGATAATTTATCTTTAGGATGAACAGATAAAACATTAGGTAAAGGATGGCATTTATGTAGCTTAGTTCTGACCGTTTTATATACACATAAGTCAAATCCATAAGCAAAAGCAGCTTTAATATAGTTTGCATTTAATAGTGGACCTGCGGGCATACCGAATGGTAAATTGACCTCAACATTTAAGAATTTTGACATTGTTGTTGGGATTTGTTGTGCTTTATCGAGTTGTGCAAAAAGCCCAAAGGGTCCTTGAGCATAATTATCTTCGTAGCTTATACTTGGATTATAAAAAGGTGTTAAAGATTTCATACTCTCTCCTGATTATGCATGTCTTAAAGTAAATTGATTATTAATTTGAAATAGTAAAAAAACAGTTTTTTAACCAAAAAAAATCCTCCATGAAGGAGGATTTAAAAATAGGGCAAGTAGAGAATAAACAGACAATTTTGATTTTAATTTGTTAATGGGTATTCCAAACATTCTAATATTCTCTTTTTGTTAACTGTAAGGCATTGTAGCTGATCAAATTTAAAATTCAATATGAAAATTTAAAAAATATGTAACTAAATGAAAAGGTTATAATATTATTTTTTAGATTTATAGCTATACAGTAAACACTTCAAACACAGTCAATTATAAAAAATAAGTAAAGTCTTATTTTATTTATATCGATAATTTTCTAATCAATTAATAAATCAAGAAAAATTTTTGTCGAAAAAATGATACACCAACTATTAATGAAATTAATGTAAGTGGAGAATGACTATTGGTAATGTTATCATTATTGAAAACTAAAAAGATTAAATGTTAGGTATATAAAAATGCAAAATGAAAATATTTTTAAATCGTTAACGCTACCCAATGGTGTTGAATTAAAAAACCGTATAATGATGGCACCAATGACAACATGTTCTGGTTTTTATGATGGTTCTGTTACACATGACTTGATCGAATATTATCGTGTAAGATCTGGTGAAATAGGGGCTATTATTGTTGAATGTGGATTTGTCGATAATAAAGGCTTAGCTTTTCCTGGAGCGATTGGTTTAGATAGTGACGATAAAATTGAAGGATTAGCTAAAATTGCTCAAGCTATCAAAGACCAAGGCTCTAAAGCAATTATTCAAGTGTATCATGGCGGAAGAATGGTTGAACCTAAACTCATTGGTGGACAATCTCCTGTGGGGCCTAGTGCAATTGCAGCTCCGCGTCCTAATGCTGCTATGCCAATTGAATTGACTACTGATGAAGTGGATGAAATGATTGATAAGTTTGGTCAAGCCGTGCGTCGAGCTATTCAGGCTGGTTTTGACGGGGTAGAGATTCATGGTGCTAATACTTATTTAATTCAACAATTCTATTCTCCTAATTCAAATCAAAGGAAGGATAAATGGGGCGGAAGCCGTGATAATCGTACTCGATTCCCGCTTGCTATTTTAGATATCACCCATGATATGATTAAACAATATGCAACACCTGAATTTATTGTTGGTTATCGTTTTTCACCTGAAGAGCTAGAAGTTCCAGGCATTCGTTTTGATGATTCCATGTATTTACTTGAAAAATTAGCTGACAAAGGGCTTGATTATGTCCATTTTTCAATGGGAACGACACTTAGACCATCTATTGTTGATACACAAGATCCAACCCCACTAATTAAAAAATATGTATCTATGCGATCGGCTACATTAGCAAAAATTCCTGTTGTGGGTGTTGGTAATGTTATTAACCTAAATGATGTTAATGATGCAATCAATAATGGTTATGACTTAGTCGCCGTTGGACGAGCTTGTATTGCTTATCCTGATTGGATTAGCCGTATTAAGAAAGGTGAAAAACTAGAACTGTTTATCAATAGTGATAAACGTGAAGAACTTAATATTCCTGAACCTTTATGGCGTTTTTCTTTGGTTGAAAGTTTGATTCGTGATGTTAATCTTAATGCTAAAAAATTTAAACCAGGTAATTATCAAGAAACAGTCAACGACGAATCTTATGAATTTCTTATTAATGTTGAATTAGGTAAAGACTTTATTAAGGATATGGCATTAGTGAATGCTAAAGAGTTAGATAATGATATCCTAGATAATTTTACTGTTATAAAAAATAGAATTATTGATTCCAATAGTCCACATGTTGATACGATTTCGGGAGCAACTACGCAATGTGAAGCTTTTAAAAAAGCAGTCACTAAAGCGATGGCAAAATCTAACAAAGAGGCGATTATTGCCGAAGGTGGCGATCCTAATGACCAATCTTTCGATGTAGTTGTAGTTGGTAGTGGTGGGGCCGGGCTAGCGGCTGCTATTCAAGTGCATGATCTGGGCGCTAATGTAGTAATTGTTGAGCAAATGTCTGTCATTGGCGGTAATACCAATAAAGCCTCAGCTGGTATGAATGCAGCAGAAACTAAGTTCCAAAAACTTAAAGGTATCAAAGACAGTAAAAAACTTTTCTATCAAGAAACGATGATAGGTGGAAAAAATAAAAATAATCCAGAGTTATTACATTATTTTGTTGAAAATGCACCAGATGCGATCAATTGGTTAGATGATAATGGTATTGAACTAAGTGGTATTACAACAACTGGCGGTATGAGTATTGATCGAACACACCGCCCAGAAAGTGGTGCAGCGGTAGGTGGTTTCTTAATTAGTGGACTAGTCAGAAATATCAATAAGCGTGGTATCGAAGTCATGCTTGATACAGCAGTTACTGAAATTGTCACCGAAAACCATAAAGTTATTGGCGTTAAAGTTTCAGAAGAAGATGGTTCAACTCATATGATAAAAACCAAAGCAGTCATTATTGCAACCGGTGGATTTAGTGCTAATACTGCAATGGTTGAAAAATATCGCCCTGATCTTAAAGGATTTGTCACCACCAATCATAAAGGTGCCACCGGCTCTGGTATTATGATACTTGAAAAGCTTGGTGCTGGAACCGTTGATATGGGAGAAATTCAAATCCATCCAACAGTTGAACAAACTTCTTCTTATTTAATTTCAGAATCTATTCGTGGTGGGGGCGCGATACTTGTATCGCAAGAAGGCCAACGATTTGTTAATGAACTTGACACCCGGGACAATGTATCAGCTGAGATTATCAAACTACCGGAACACTATGCTTATATCCTATTTGATCAACAAGTACGTGATGAAAACAGATCAGTTGAAGAATATGTTGCAAATGAACTTGTTACCCAAGCAAATACGATTGAAGAATTAGCTCAAAAGTTATCGATTAATGACAACACATTAACTAAAACTGTAAAACGATACAATCAGTTTGCAGCAACTAAACACGATGAAGATTTTGGACGAACAACGGGTATGCGTCATCCGATAGAAAAAGGGCCTTTCTATGCAATAAAAATTGCACCTGGTGTTCATCATACCATGGGCGGTGTAACTATCAATATTCAAACGCAAGTCTTAGATACTAATAAAAATGTCATTCAAGGTGTGTTTGCCGCAGGTGAGGTAGTGGGTGGTGTACATGGAGCAAACCGTATAGGAGGTAATGCTGTTGCAGATATCATTATTTTTGGTATACAAGCGGGCAAAAATGCTGGTGATTATATCAAAAGTTAACTTGTTATAACTACTTGAGCTTGTTTAGTATGGTACGTCCTAGCTATGAATATACTCAAACTTTAATGGGAACAACGGTTTCATTAACGCTATTAGAGCCTAATGAAGCCGCTGCATACGCTGTTTTTGAAACTATAAAAATGCTTGAGGATAAATTAACCGTTAATAGGTCGTTATCAGAAGTTATGTCAATTAATTTAGCAGCTGGCCAATACCCTGTTACAGTAAGCCATTCTGTGTTTTCTTTGATTGAACAAGCTCAAAAAGTCAGCCTACATTTCAATAGTTGCTTTAATTTTGCCATTGGTCCATTAGTTAAGCTTTGGAAAATTGGCTTCCAAGATTATCAAGTACCATCTACCAAGTTAATAAAACAACAATTATTGTTAACTGATCCTAAAAATATTGAACTGGATGCAAAGACCCATTCCGTATTTTTAAAAAAATCTGGAATGGAAATTGATTTAGGTGCAATTGCTAAAGGATATATTGCTGATGTCGTCAAATTGATTTTACAACAATATCAAGTGTATCAAGGTATCATTAATTTAGGTGGTAACGTATTAACACTGGGTAAATCTTCACTTAATGAAGACGGCTATTGGCATGTGGGGCTAAGAAAACCATTTTCAACTAAAAATAAGCTGTCTGGGATTATTAAAGTTATAAATAAGTCGGTTGTAACATCGGGTATTTATGAGCGCTTTTTTATACAAAACAGTCATCTTTACCATCACATATTTAATCCCAAAACAGGCTATCCACTAGACAATGAATTAGAAAGCGTGACAATAATTTCAGATTCTTCATTGGAAGGCGATATTTATTCAACTGTCTTTTATGGATGGGGACTTGATAAAAGTAGAGAGTATTTAAAAAAACATCAAAAATTATCAGCTATATTCTTGTTAAAAAATAAAACAATAACATTAATCAATACTGATAATTTTATTTTTCAACAGCTTGATACTCAATACACAATCAGCACAGATTATAATTAAAACTGGCATCAAAAAAACGAATTTACATTGATTTTATTTAAGTTTTTATGCTTTATTTGAGATGTTTTGCTCGAAATTTGTTAAAATATTAATTCTTTTGATGCTTTTATACAAGACAATAAACTTGTGCAAATCATGGAATAATGAAGTGGGTATCATAGTGTAACAAAATTAAATATTAACTTATTAAATACTATTTAAATTAAAAAGGAAGATACTATGAATATAGTAAAAAAACCGCCAGTAAAATGGCTTCCACTCATAATTATTGCGGCAATCTCAACAATACTCTGGTTGTTTGTAACACCGCCAACTGGTATTAGCCAAGAAGGTTGGCAAACCAGTATTATTTTTGTTGCAACAATCGCCTGTATTGTGGCAGAAATAATGCCTATTGGCGCAATTGGTCTGTTTGCGATCACGATTTTTGCTGTATTAAGACCTTCTGGTGCTACAACTGCGACTGAATCTATAAAAATTTCGTTAAGCGAATTAAACAGCAGCCTTATTTGGCTGATTGTTATTGCTTTTATGATTGCTAGGGGCTTTATCAAAACAGGATTAAGTAAACGCATTGCTTATTATCTTGTTAAGATTTTGGGTAAAAATACATTGGGATTAGCTTATGGTTTATCTGTCACTGATATCGCGTTGGCGCCAGCTATTCCAAGTACCACAGCTCGAGCTGGAGGTGTCATATATCCAATAGCAGAAGCTTTAGCCATCAATTTTAACTCTAATCCAAAAGATGAATCAAGAAATCGCATTGGTACATTTTTAATGTTAACGATTAGTCATGTGAATGATATCACCTCTGCAATGTTCTTAACAGCATTTACCGGAAACTTATTAGCTGCTAAATTAGTTACAACATCACTAGGTATTACATTAGGCTGGGGACAATGGTTTATTGCAGCAATTGTGCCATGTTTAGTTTCATTTATTGTGATCCCTCTGGTTATTTATTTCTTAACTAATCCAGAACTAAAAAAAACACCAGAAGCACCAAAGTTAGCTGATGAAGAATTAACAAAAATGGGACCAATAACCATTAACGAAGTTGTTATGGGAGGAACTGTACTGCTATTATTAGTATTTTGGATTTTTGGTAAAAACTTTGGTATAGATTCAACGACTACAGCCTTTATTGGTTTGACTATATTGATCTTAACCGGAGTATTAAGCTGGGATGATATAAAAGGTGAAAAAGCTGCTTGGGACACATTAATTTGGTTTGCGGCATTATTAATGATGGCGGGCCAAGTGAATAAACTTGGCGTAACAAAATGGCTGGGCGATACAATAGGTAGCGCGGTGCAAGGTCATTTAGGTGAAAGCAGTTGGATATTTGTAATAATCGTTTTATGTGTTGCTTATGTTTATTTACATTACTTCTTTGCCAGTGGAAACGCGCATATTGCTGCATTATTTCCAGTTTTCTTATCGATTGCTATTGCGCTTGGTGTACCAACTTTGATTGCCATTTTTGCTTTAGTCATTTGTACTAATTATTTTGGGTCAATAACACAGTTTGCAAATGCTAGGAATCCACTATTATTTGCTGAGGGGTTTGTTCCTGTAAAAACTTGGTGGAAAGTTGGTTTTATTTGTAGTGTTGTAAATCTGCTCATTATATTTACTATCGGTATTTTATGGTGGAAGGTTATTGGCCTTGGTCAATTATAATTAAAAAACTATCTTACAAACTATTGTATATACCGCCACATTGATTGGCGGTATTTATCTGTATATCAATTTTTATTGCTAGCAAATTACAATTGATAGTTTCCAATCGTCAATCACTTCCCAATATTTTTGTTCTTGAGCTAAATCAAGTAATATCAGTTTATTATTTTCAACAAATTCTTGATTAATTTCTAAAGTGATTTTGGCTAGTTTATTTTCTAATAATTTTAATTGAAATGCCTGTAAATCAATGTCGGCATTCCGTTGATTATTTATGAGAATAGACAATCTTAGAATTTGCATCAATGATATTATATGTTTGTATTCAAACAGGCTAAAATAAGATAATTCATCAATATTGATCGATTTTCTATGGTAGCGAACAAGGGTAGATAAAAGTAATTGTTGTTCTTCATTGAATCCTGGCAGATTACTATTTTGCAAAATATAACTTGAATGTTTATGAATTGAAGAAAAGTTAATCTTTAAACCTACCTCATGGAGCTGAGCTGCCCAGTATAAAATAGATTCAAGATTGGGGGGAATAGTAATCGGTGCTTGCTTTTGCCATTGTGAAAATAAATATTTTGCAGTTTTAACAACTTGTTTTGCATGGCGTTGATCTATGTTGTAATGTTCTGAAAGTGATTGTGCGGTGTTTTTCCTAATATCTTGGTAATTAGGTCCATCAATCAACTCATAAAATACCCCCTCTCGTAATGCACATGGGCTAAATTGTAAAGTCTGTAAACCTAGCGCACTAAAAATACCACTAAATATAGCTAACCCGCTGACAAATACTTTTTTTCTTTCTTTGGACAAAGAGGGGTAATTAATATCGTTAAAGGTTTTAAATTCCAAAACATAACTAATTAAATCATCGAGCCTTTTAGGAGTGATAATGCCATCACTGACACCAAGATCTAACAAGATATGATAAATAGACTTAATGGTTCCAGACGTACCAAATGCAGCTGTAATATTCATTTTTTTAAGTCTACTGATCATGCTCTCTATTTGCTGTTCAGCGGCAAGTTTTGCTTGTTGAAATGATACTGCGTCAATTGTCTGCTCATAAAAAAACTGCTTGGTATAAGTTACACATCCCATGGGACGACTAGCAACAATTAAAGGGGTTAAATCATTCCCTTTGCCTATCGCAATTTCAGTAGATCCACCACCAATATCTATCACAAGTTTTGTATCGGTTGGTGATGTTGATTCTGCTGTCATGGTGCCTAAATAAATAAGACGAGCCTCTTCTTGGCCCGAAATAATTTCAATAGGAAAGGGAAACACTTTAGCCGCCGCCATTAAAAATTTATGTCTATTTTTGGCCACCCTTAAAGTATGTGTTGCGACAACACGAATATGTTCGGGAGGAAATCCATTTAATCGTTCGGCAAACAGCGCAAGGCACTCTACGCCTCGCATAATACTTGATTCAGTGAGTTCGTTATTGGCTTTAAGCCCTGTTGCGAGATGAATATTTATTTTATTTTTATAAATGATCTGTACGACACCATTAATGATACGAGCAATCACCATATGAAAACTATTTGAACCAAGATCAACTACCGCATATTCATTGAATCTATTCATGTTAGAGTCCTTTTTCAAAAGATTCTGACTGCTTCAAATAATCATAAATGGCATACTGGGCTCTGATTTTTTTCTTATTACCTCTTTGTACGTAATTGTTGGCTGCATCTTTATCAATAATACGAGCTTTTACATTATCGTTGCATTGTATATCAAATATATTGTGGATAGTTAACTTTATTATTGGATCGAAGATTTTCACGCCTACTTCAATCCGATTATCAATATTACGAGGCATCCAGTCGGCAGAGGAGATATAAGTATCTTTTTTCCCATCATTTTCAAAAATATAAACACGAGCATGCTCTAAGAACTGATCAACAATACTTGTAACAGTAATATTTTCACTTAAATTCGGAATCTGAGGTATTAATACACAAGTTCCTCTTACAACCATTCTAACTTTTACCCCGGCACAAGATGCACGATACAATTGATCTATCATATCTTTATCAGTTATTGCATTAAGTTTTAAATAAATGCCTGCTGCTTTACCAGCTTTGGCGTTACTTATTTCTCGTTCGATAAATTCATAAAATCGTAATCGTGTATTTTGTGGTGAAACAAGCAAATGGTTAAATGATACCGGTTTAAATGGATTTTCAATAAAATTAAATACTTTTTTGACTTCTTCGGTAATAGCAGGATCTGCTGTTAATAGTGAGAAGTCTGTATAAATGCGTGCAGTTCTTTCATTAAAGTTACCTGAACCAATATGGGCATAGCGAACTATTTCATCGTTTTCTTTACGATCGATCAAAAACAATTTCGCATGAATCTTGAGTTTTGGTTGTGAATAAATAACTTTAATACCACTGCTAATTAATCGTTTGGCCCATTTTATGTTTGCTTCTTCGTCAAACCGTGCTTGTAATTCGACGACAACAGTGACTTTTTTACCATTATTGGCCGCATTAATTGCAGCGTGAATAAAGCGCGAGTCTTTGGCTACTCGGTAAATATTCATTCGAATATGCGTAACAGATGGATCAAATGAAGCTTGCCTCATGATTTCTAAAACATGGCCAAAAGAGTAATAGGGGTAATAAAGTAAAACATCTCGATCTTTAATTGTATCAAACGAATTTCGAAATTGCTTAAATCGAGTGTAACTTAAGTTTGGTATTTTCTTATTTAATAAATTCTTTTGCCCAAGTTCAGGAAATTTAACAAGATCTTTAAAATTGGGATAGCGTCCACCAGGCATTGCGTCTTGTTCGGTTAACCGTAACTTATTAATCAACAATTCAAATAATGCTTTTGGCATATCTTTTTGATAAGTAAATCGTACTGGCTGTGCTGTTAAGCGTTGTTTTAAACCTTGAGACATAAGTTCAAGTAAACTATCTAATTCAGTATTCAACTCATATTCTGCATCTCGATTAATATTAATTGAATACGCATTTAATTCTTTGGCATCAAAAAACACTTTAAAAATATCTGATAAACAATATCGTAATATGTTGTCTAAAAAGATGATGCACTTATTTTTAGTTGAAACCTCTGACGGTAATAGTACAAAACGAGAAACATTATCAGTCGGGAGTTCTAGTAATGCATAACTGATATTATCCTCGCAAACTATTTCTACAGCCAAATAGGCATGATCATCTTTTAAAAATTGAATCAATTCTGTATGGCTATCAAGCAAAATAGGGGTAATATATTGCCTCAGATTTTGTTTATAATAATTCTTAATCCAATTTTCTTGATAAGCCGAAAGTTGTCTTTCGTTAATCAAAAAGATTTGATTTCTGGCCATTTCTAACAATAATTCATTATAAAGTTGATCAAACTGTAATTCCAATTGAATAACCTTTTGATTTACTTGTCGTAATAGATTTTTAGCATTAGATGAAGAATGCACTTGTTCTTGTTCAATAAGCACATATTTTTTTAAATTAGCAAACTGGACTTTATAAAATTCATCAAGATTACTGGAGTATATGCCTAAAAAACGTACTCTTTCGATAAGAGGATTGCTTTTATCTGCAGCCTCTTGTAAAACTCTCTGATTGAAAGATAACCAGCTGAGCTCTTTAGGTAAATATACTTTTTCTTCAATCATTATAGTTTTTCAAACTTTAGTAAAAAGATTCTATACAGAATAACTTAAGTAAAAAAAAAAGCTAGCAGATAGCTAGCTTTTTTATTTTATATCGATTAAAAATTTAAGATTTAAGATTTAAATACGGTGAACCGAAGTTGTGTTAGTGGTTCCACTTGGTACTAAAGCACCAGACACCATCACAATAATATCGCCTTGTTGTAAACCACATACTTTTACCGCCATCTCTTTACCTAAACGATAAAAATCATCAGTTGAATTGATTGAATCAATTAAAATTGGTTCTACACCTTTAGTAACAGCTAATTGATTAACTGTTTTTTGACTTGATGAAAGCGCTAAAATGCGGGCTCTTGGAAAATAATGACGAACTTCTCGAGCTGATTTACCACTACGTGTTGCAACAACGATTAATGGTGCATTTAAACGTTCAGCAATTTCCACAGCACCACAACAAACAGCCGCGGTTATACTTAATTTTTCTTCTTTAGTTGTTAGTTCTAAAGAAGCAGGAATAGTACCATCTGTACGTTTACAGATAGTCGCCATGACATTGACTGTTTCTAGTGGATATTTACCTTTAGCACTTTCGCCTGAAAGCATAACAGCATCAGTACCATCAATAATTGCATTTGCCACATCGCCAGCTTCAGCACGAGTAGGGCGCGGATTTTTGATCATTGAATCGAGCATTTGTGTTGCGGTTATAACTGGTTTAGAGGCTTTATTACATTTTTTGATCATCATTTTTTGAGCAAAAATAACTTCTTCAACGGCAATTTCAACACCTAAGTCACCGCGTGCAACCATAATACCGTCTGAAGCCTCAAGAATTTCATCAAAGTTATCTAAACCTTCTTGATTTTCAATTTTAGAGATAATTTTTATATCTTCGCCTCCATGTGCTTTTAAGTGAGCGCGAATGTCTTCAACATCAGAACGTTTACGAATAAATGATGCTGCAATAAAATCAACCCCTTGTTCACAACCAAAAATAAGGTCGTTTTTATCTTTTTCTGCGAGTGCTGGTAATTTAATTGAAACGCCCGGTAAATTGATACCTTTATTTTCACCAAGCTCTCCGTTGTTTAAAACCGTACAGATAACTTCGTTACCTTTGATTTCTATCACGTCCATTGCAATTAAACCATCATCAACAAGTACACGATTACCCGGTTTCAGATCATGCGCAAAGCCATCATATGTAACTGCTACTCGTTCACTATTTCCAATAACATTCTTGTCTGTTGTAAAAGTAAATGTTTGACCAGCAATAAGTGATACATCATTACCACCTTCTAATTTAATGGTGCGGATTTCTGGCCCTTTGGTATCTAGCATGATCGCCGCTTTTAATCCAGTTTCTTGCATGACTTCTCGTAAGTTCTTAATACGGTTGCCATGTTCTTCATAATCACCATGAGAAAAGTTTAAACGCATAACATTCATGCCTGCGTTTAACAATTTTGCTAACATCTCTTTTGATTCAGATTTGGGTCCGATAGTACAAACAATTTTAGTCTTTTTCATAATAATATCTACTTTGTAATTTATTTAATGTTAATGTTTTGATTCTATTTAAAAACTCGATAAATCAACGTTATGCAAAAAAACCAATGGCAGAGCATTGGTAGGGTTGGTTAAAAGGCTTCTATGTAGCTTTAAATAGCAACAAAAATCACATAAAGCATTTGAAGAGTATGATAATTTCATCAATAAGTTAAATCCTTTAAAAATTACCCTTATTATATTCTTAACAGTATTTTAAATAAAGTTTTTTATCCTAAATAAATTTTTTTGTTTATAAAATAATTCAATAGCAACATTCATAAATATATTTTTGCTAAAACGCGCACAAAAATAAAAAGTTTGAACTACATTAAATCTTTAAGTTGGTAAATGAGTTCATTTTTGTTGTTTTTCAAAGTTAATTGATTATTGGTTAAACTGATTTTTGCACCGTCAGTAATTAATTGTTGAATAACATGATCTAATTGATTTAATTGATCATCATTACAAAGCATTTTGGTCATTGCAACACCTGTACCTTTAATGTGGTTTTTATCTAAAATAACTTGACCTGAAAACTGGTTACACATTTTGCCTGTGATAGTCATTTTTTCACCGAATATAAGTTCAGCTTGCTCATCTAAAGAGATGTCCAGACCATTTGCATTAATTAATACGAAACGGTGATGCATAAGATCAGTATCTTGTATCTTACTCGATTCATAGCATCCAGACATAACTAGAGCAACAGTAAATAGCGAAATTAGCAATAATGTTTTTTTCATATGAACTCCTAATAACAGGTTAAATTTGCTATAATTAAACCTAATTATGACGTTAATTAAAAATATCTGACTCTCTATGTTATCTCAAAACCAATTAAAAAAACTTGATTCAATGACTTTCTTAGATAAGCACAAAATAATAAAATTTGCCCAGAAAAGTCAAACTATAACTAATATAGATTCAGCCATACAAAATGCTAAGTTACATTACCAAGCTAGAATAGATTCATTACCAAAGAGCATTGATTTTCCTGATAATTTACCTGTCGTTGAAAAAAAACAAACAATTTATGACGCAATTAAGCATCATCAAGTGGTCATAATCGCAGGTGAAACAGGTTCAGGAAAAACCACGCAAATTCCTAAAATCTGTCTAGAGTTGGGCTTAGGCGTAAAGGGATTTATAGGTCATACCCAACCAAGGAGGTTAGCTGCGCGTTCAGTGGCTAATCGTATTGCTGATGAGTTGAAAACAGAAATAGGGCAATTAGTTGGTTTCAAAGTCAGATTTTCTGATCATGTTAGTGAAACAACACTGATTAAATTAATGACTGATGGTATATTGCTTGCTGAAATTCAAAAAGATAAACTTTTATTACAATACGATACTATTATTATTGACGAAGCTCATGAACGTAGCTTAAACATTGATTTTATTTTAGGTTACCTTAAGCAATTATTACCTAAACGTCCAGACTTGAAGGTCATAATAACATCGGCAACGATTGATGTGGAGCGTTTTTCTAAACATTTCAATCAAGCACCGATTATTGAAGTATCTGGTCGCACCTATCCTGTTGAAGTTAGATATCGTCCTTCAATATTAGATGACGATGATAATTGCAACGATAAAAATAGTGATTTTCAATCCATCATAGATGCGATTGATGAACTTTCAGCTGAAAGCCATGGTGATATACTTATTTTTCTAACTGGTGAAAGAGAAATTAGAGATCTTGCCGATACACTTAATAAATTGGATCTTCGTCATACTGATATCTTACCATTATATGCAAGGCTATCAGCATCAGAACAAAATCGGATTTTCCAGTCGCACACTAAAAGGCGAATAATTCTAGCAACAAATGTGGCAGAAACATCGTTGACGGTGCCTGGAATTAAATATGTTATCGATACGGGTTTAGCTAGGATTAGTCGCTATAGTTATCGCACTAAAGTTCAACGTTTACCGATTGAACCGATATCTCAAGCTTCAGCCAACCAACGAAAAGGGCGCTGTGGACGAACCTCAGATGGAATCTGCATCCGGTTATATGATGAACAAGATTTTTTATCTCGTCCTGAATTTACCGATCCTGAAATTTTACGTACAAATTTAGCATCGGTGATATTACAGATGACCTCGTTAGGTTTAGGTGACATTGCAGCATTTCCTTTTGTTGAAGCCCCTGATGCAAAATATATTCGTGATGGCATTCGATTGTTAGAAGAACTTGGTGCAATATTTATTAAACATTATCGATATCATTTAACTGAAATAGGACGAATTTTAGCGCAATTACCCATCGATCCAAGATTGGCCAGAATGCTGGTTGAAGCAAGGCGATTGGGTTGTACTAAAGAAGTGATGATAATTACTGCAGCTTTGTCTATCCAAGATCCTAGAGAAAGACCTTTTGATAAACAACAAGCTTCGGATGAAAAACATCGTCGTTTTGTTGATAAGGAATCTGACTTTATATCTTTAATTAATTTATGGAATTATATTAAAGAACAACAAAATATATTATCCGGAAATCAATTTAGACGATTGTGTCAGAAAGAATTTTTAAACTACCTTCGGATTCGAGAATGGCAAGATGTTTATACACAAATTAGACAAACCATTAAACAATTAGCATTCCCTATAAATAGTAAAGCGGCAGATTATAATTCATTACATATTTCATTACTAAGCGGTTTATTATCCCATATCGGAATGAAAGAACTTGAAAAGCATGAGTATATTGGGGCACGAAATATTAAATTTGCAATTTTTCCTAATTCGGCACTTTTCAAAAATCAACCTAAATGGTGTATCGCTAGTGAACTAATTGAAACTAGCCGGCTATGGGGAAGAACAGCGGCTAAAATTGAAGCTGAATGGATTGAGCCCATAGCAAAACATTTGGTGAAATATAGTTATAACGAACCAAGGTGGACCAAAAAACAGGGTACAACTATTGCAAATGAAAAAGTGACATTATTTGGTTTACCTATTGTTGCTAGCCGAATAGTGAATTATAGTAAAATCGATCCTGTATTAAGTCGTTCTCTATTTATTCGTCATGCCTTGGTTGAAGGTGATTGGTTTACCAACCATCAGTTTTATAAAAAAAATAAAAAATTAATTAATGAGATTGAAGATCTTGAGCATAAATCTCGTCGGCAAGATATTTTAATAGATGATGATGAACTTTTTGATTTTTATGATAAGCGAATAGATAAATCAGTCGTGTCATCTAAACATTTTGATGCTTGGTGGAAACAAAAACAAAAATCAGATCCTGACTTTCTTAATGTTGAGAAAGAGATGTTGATCAAACAATCGGCACAACTGGTAAATTTAAATGACTTTCCTGATTTTTGGAATCAAGATAATTTGAAATTAGCACTGAGTTATCAATTTGATATCGGACACAAAAGTGACGGTGTCACAATAAAAATACCTCTTAATCTATTAAACCAAATCAAAAATAGGGGATTTGATTGGCAAGTACCTGGTTTTAGAAAAGATTTAATTATTGCATTAATTAAATCTTTACCTAAATCACTGCGCCGAAATTTTGTTCCAGCACCAAACTATGCTGATGCATTTTTGAGTAGAGGCATTTCAACGGATCAACCTTTACTTGAAAGTTTAGAAACTGAATTTCACAAAATGACAGGTGTAAAAATTACCCCCGAAGATTGGCAATTGGATCAAATTCCAGACTATTTGAAAATGACTTTTAGCATTGTTGATAGTAACAATAAAGAAATTGCTGCAAGTAAAGATCTGGTTTTACTAAAAGAACAACTCAAAAATGAACTTCAACAAGCATTGTCATCTTTAACAATTAAGAAAAAGGTTCAAATTGAACAAAATAATTTAACTGAGTGGAATTTCGGCTCTCTGCCTAGTATCTATGAAGAAAATCATAAAAATTATACGATTAAAGCTTATCCTGCAATCATTGATAATCAACATTCTGTAAGCATTAAGTTAGTCGATAATCAAGATGAGCAACAAAGACTTACAAAACTAGGGCTAAGACGCCTACTTATGCTCAATATACCATCGCCAATCAAGTATTTGCACGAAAAGTTACCGAATAAATCTAAATTAGGCTTATACTTCAATGCTTTTGGTACAGTACTGAGTTTAATTGATGATTGCATTGCTTGTGGTGTTGACTATTTGATTGAAAAAAATGGTAAAGTCATTCAAAGCCAAGATGATTATGAGGCATTATTGGATTATACTAAAAGTCATATTAATGATGTTGTGGTTAATATTGCCAAAGAAGTTGAGTCCATTTTGACTTTATTTTACAACATCAGTAAAAAGTTAAAGGGTCGTATTGATATATCATTAGCTTTTGCTTTATCTGATATAAAAAAGCAAATGGATCATCTTATTTATAAAGGTTTTGTTGCAAAATCGGGTTATAAACGACTGCCAGATATCAATCGTTATTTATTGGCGATTGAAAAAAGAATTGAAAAACTAATGTTGAATTTCACTAAAGATAGGCAATCGATGAACATAATTGAAGAGGTTGAAATTCTATATAAAAAATGGGTTAATAGTTTATCGGAAAATTCAAAATCACAAGAAAAAGTAACAAATATCCGTTGGATGATTGAAGAACTTAGAGTAAATCTATTTGCACAGCAGTTAGGTACTGCATATCCAATTTCAGCAAAACGTATTAAGCAACAAATCGACAAAGTAAAATCTGAGTTGTAACAGTTAATTGAATGAAGATATTTGTTCGATAAAAAATAGGGCGTTTATGCGCCCAATTATCTATATAAGTTTATCGATAAAGATCGACAAAAACTGTTATATTCGGGCCATTTGAATCATGAGCTACTCTAGCAATATGATAATACTTAGCACCGGCATCAATAGCTCGTTTACCTGCCTGATAAGAAATTTCCTGATCGGTAACATAATAACCTCTGAATTTAATTGTATCAAATGCCACCATTTTAGCTGCAGTTGCATCATTTAATTCTTGAATTTTTCGCCCGTCTGAAAGAGTGACAGTGTAACGATTAACACGTTGAGGTTCAGTCGCAACCGTGGTAACTTCAGATGCATGGATACTGGTTGCTGCAGAAGTTTTCGTTTTATTAGTAGGTTCATTAATAACTTTTACTTTATTATTAAATTTATCCGCATAAAATTTTTCATTAAACGCTGATGGAGAATAATATCCTGTTTTTTCAACTTGCATTGCGGCATCACCACCTTTAGCTAGGGCTTGTTGACCAGCTTCAGAATCATAAGGAATTGCATTTTCTGGTTGTAGTTTACGTTCAGGTGCATCCTTCTTAAATAAATAGGCGGCAACTTGTATATTACTACCTAATTCAGAACGTGAATCAATATAAAAGGCGTAAGCACCTTTTGCTGATGCTTCTTTAGCAATTGCTTGGTTCACATCATATTCATTAGGGAAATAACCACGAATACGCACAATATTGAAAGGCTCTAAACGTATGGCTTTAGATTTGGGATATTCATATACACCCTCGAATTTGCGGAAACTTTCTATTTGTTGTTCAGTTTGAGGTGCATCAGATTTATATAATCTAGCGTAGACAATGCGTAAAGTATCATTAGAAGGACTGATATTGGTAGTTGTTATAAAAAAAGATGCAGCACCTTCTTTATCTGCCGCTTTTGACATAGCCAAAACATAGTCATTATCAGTATAAAACGCTCCACGGATAGTTATGCTTTTAAATGATTGCAAATCTTTAGCTTGTTGCTCGGTTAGTTGTTGGGCAGCAAACGAAGAAAGAGGGGCGAGAGCCAAAGTTGCTACAATAAATGTTTTCTTTAAACTTGTCATATATTAAGACCTTACAATATAGTATTGCGATTATTTTAACATAAATAAATCTAGTTGCCTAAATCTATTAAAGCATTTAAGTTTTTAATAAATATATATTTTCCTCTAGCTGATAAAATATTTTGCTCCTGAAATTTTGATAAATTTCTACTAACTGTTTCAATCGTTAGGCCTAAATAGTTAGCAATATCAGCTCGACTCATCATCAGTTTAATATTTAATGAAGAATGTCCTCTTTTTTCATAACGTTGATAAAGCGAATATATGAATGTTGCTAATCGCTCATCCGCTTTTTTTTGTGAATAGCATAATACTAATTTTTGATAATTATAAATATCAGAACTCAGTAAATTAAATACCATGTCTCTAATGTTTTTTTGATTATCAACAAGTGACATTAATTCATCATAACGAAGCTCACAAACCTGCGTATTGCTAAGCGCTTGGATAGTATTGTTATATACTTTTGTCGAAATTGAATCTAAACCAACAATATCACCAGGTAAATAAAAACCATTAATTTGTTGGTGATTATCTGCCGTTGTAACAAAGGTTTTAAATGCACCTGCATAAATAATATAGAATTTGGTAAATGGTGTATTAGCTTTAACTACAATTTCGTCTTTGCTATAAGATACTTTGCGATTTAAAATACTATCTATCTTATTGTTGAGCATCACGGGAATACAAAGAGAGCCTATACTACATAATTCACATGGAACAGAATAACTTTTTGAACGTAGTGTCTTAAAAATATTTTGCATATTAACCAAAAGAAATAATCATAATTTATTAGATTATCATATTTTATAATAAAACAACAATTGCTCACTAATAAATAATATTTTTCATTATATTAATTAAATATTATTTAACATAATATACATTACGCGCACCAAGATAAACGTACGTGAATTCTGTAGATGCAACCAACAAAATCATGACGCTAATTTAAAAATTTGCGGCATCTTATACCAATCAGGGATCCGACAATCCGCAACTTCCACTTTCCTTATTTCTTTAACCGTCACTGGACTAAACTTAGCTAAGTTACAACGTTGTGCTATATCGATGCCGATTTTTCGTAATCTTGCTCTGTGTATTTGCACCTGAGATTTTTCAAAATTAAACGTTTGTCCATGCATCCATTGAATGGCATACATAGCGGTCGTATTAGCTGCTCGTGTAGTATCAACCACACCGCATCTTATCAATCGTTCGCTGATAGTTTCAAAATCCATAGCGTTCACCGATAGCTTCTTATCTAAGTTTAAAAATTCATCATGTAGTTTATTTAATCGTGTATAGTCTGATAATCCCCAGTAATGTAAATTCTCTCGTTTTAAAAATCGGGATTTTAATTTTTGTTCAAATCGTACTACACCGTTATTTTTACAATATTCTATTACGTCAATTAAGTATTTAAATTCTATTGAGTTTTCACCAAATTTATTTTTAATTTTTGTTATGCTGTGTAATTCAAGTTCATGGGCTTTATTGTAGACAGTTGGATAAATCAGATGTGCATTACCATTTTTTGATAGCCAATCCACAGATTGACCGTTACTGTGTAATCGTGGGACACTGTAACGATAGTTTAAAGTCGATAACCCTGTTAAATAATCATTAACGTTGCCTGCGCCAACCGTTTTATTTGATGTGATATGCAGTTCTTTTATAATTGCTCCGTCAGAAAAAGTTTCTATTTTTGAACCATTAGGTTGTCTAAACTGCAATTTAGTGCATTTTGTAAATACGGGTAAATTAAGTTCAGTTAAAATTTTATTATACACATCAACACAATTATCAACAGTGCGTAAACTAACTAAATTCTCTATTCGCCACTACTGACTAGGATTACCCAATATTTTCAACGCTGAACTGGTAATTACGAATGCTAACTCAATGGTATTTTTTGTTTTAATTAATAAATGATTTATATCTTTCAAAAACTAATTTGTGGAAAAATTATCGCCCTCACCTTCACACAATAAAAAATATTAAATATCAAAATGTTAAAGTAAAAATAATGTATATTATGTTAAATAACATACATTATTGCGAACTTTCCGCTACTACTTTTAGATACTTTAATTTTTTGTCATAAAAATAACATCGCTACCAGGAAGAGGCATTTTTAGAATGTGTTTTTTGATTTTACCCCAAACTTGCATTTCACAAGCTTTACAATTAAACTTTAATAGTAATTCTTCATTATTTTGAATCAATTTCATTGGTGTAACTTTGGTTTTAACTCCCTGAATCCCTTTTGCTTGTTTTGGACACAAATTAAAAGCAAATCGTAAGCAATGTTTCGTTATCATTAATGGTGCATCATCTTTAACTTCATGAGCTTCATAGGCACTTTCGATTAACTCAACGCCATGTTGTGTATAAAATTCTCTTGCTTTATAATTATAAACGTTGGCTAAAAAGCTTAAATGATTTTCAGGATAAATTGGAGCTGGCTTCTGCTCAGGTTTACGTTTTTCGGGATGATAATTCGCTAATCTTGTGGCAGTCAATTTATCAATAGCATCCCGTCTAAATTGGTTTAATTGGCTACTTGGAATGAAATAAATTTTCGATAGATTTACATCAAAATCAGTTAAATAATATATAGATTGACCTAGTTTAGATAAATTATCTCTAATATTTAATAATGATTTATTTGGTTGTTCTGCAAGATCGAATGAGCCAGTTAGTTTTAATTTAACACAAATCCCCTCTTCGCTTTTTGCTTTTAGCTCAATACCATTTTCGATATCATATAGTTCAAATGACACACCAATTCTGCGGTTACTTGATTCTTTTAATAAATTTTGTTGCCACACGTGATCAAGATTTCGATTAACCACATAAGGTAATTTAACTGAAAAAAGTAGTTTAGGAATTTCATTTGGGTAAATTCGGTATTGATTGACCGAAAGTTTTTCTACCTTATTGGCTCTGAATCCAAAAATCTCTCGTTTTATCAGTACATTTAAACCATCTCCGTTAGCTAACATTTTCTCGGATTTAATATCGATGGTTTTAGGCGTAATTCTGATTATCTCTCCAACTTGCAAACCAATAAATTTAGGTGAATTGAAAGCGCCTATATTTGGTTTTCTTCCGTGCAGAAAATAATCTGTACTTCCTCGATGAAATGTTCGGTTAGGATCAGGTGTAAAAAAGTGTTCTGTTCGACCGCTTGAAGCAGGTTGTAAATCTGATGATTGAGTTAAAATATTATCTATTTTTTGACGATAAAAAGCGGTAATATTTTTGACATAACTTAAATCTTTGTAACGTCCTTCTATTTTGAAAGATCTCACACCGGCTTGAATTAATTCGTTCAAATTATCCGATTGATTATTATCTTTCATTGATAATAAATGTTTTTCGTAAGCAACAATACGGCCTTGATCATCTTTTAAGGTAAAAGGAAGCCGACAAGCTTGGGAACAATCTCCCCGATTCGCACTACGCCCTGTTTGTGCATGAGAGATATAACACTGTCCCGAAAATGCCACACAAAGTGCACCATGTATAAAAAACTCTATTTTTGCATCAATCTGCTCATTAATTTTGCTTATCTCAGCTAAATTAAGTTCACGAGCCAATACTATTTGTGAAAAACCAACATCAGACAAGAATTTGGCTTTTTCAGGTGTTCTAATATCCATTTGAGTGCTAGCATGTAAATCTATGGATGGAATATCCATATTTAAAATACCCATATCTTGCACAATTAACGCATCAATACCCGCATCATAAAACTGCCATATAAGTTGTCTTGCTGGTTCAAGTTCGTTATCGTGAAGAATGGTATTTAAGGTTACAAACACTTTTGCATAATAACGATGAGCAAATTCAACTAACTGAGCAATATCGCTAACGGAATTACCTGCATTATGCCTAGCACCAAAGCTCGGTCCACCAATATACACGGCATCTGCGCCATGTAAAATGGCTTGCTGAGCAATTTCAATATTTTTAGCGGGGCTAAGTAATTCTAATTTATTATTGGCACTATGATATAGCATGATGAACTCTTAAAAAATGTAAATTTTTGATAGTTTAATCTTTATTTGACAAGCATTATTGTTAATTCCCTAATGCTTGTCAAAAAGTTTCAGGTAAGTATACGTTTGCGTATAAATATTGTTATAGCTTAGCTAACGTTAACTTTGGTAAGTATTGTTCCGTAAGGCTTCTATACGTTTTTCTAAGGGAGGATGAGACATAAATAATTCTGAAAATTTCGCTTTTTTAGCACCATTAATACAAAATGCTAAAATTGAAGTATCTTCGTTTGGCTCATAGCTAGTTTTGAGTTTTTCTAAAGCGGCAATCATTTTTGTGCTTCCAACCAATTTAGCCGAACCAGCATCAGCGTGAAACTCTCGATAACGAGAAAACCACATTGCGATAAGACTAGCTAAAATACCAAAGACCGTTTCAAATACCATAACTATTATAAAATATGTTAATTGTGATAAGCCGCGATTGCGATCATCTAGTGCTTGAGCTACAACAGATGCTAAAGTTCGTGAAATAAAAATAACAAAAGTATTCAGTACACCTTGTAATAAAGTCATTGTAACCATATCACCGTTTGCGACATGACTCATTTCATGGCCAATCACTGCTTCAGCTTCATCTTGGGTCATCGTATTTAATAAACCTGAACTTACCGCAACAAGAGAGCTATTTTTAGTTGCACCAGTCGCAAAAGCATTAACGTCTTGAGCATCATAAATAGCAACATCTGGCATTTTTATATTAAGTTCTGTTGATAAGCGACGAACAATATCAATTAACCATTGTTCTTGACTATTACTAGGTTGAGTTATGATTTGTCCCCCTACTGACCGCAAAGCCATTCGCTTAGACAATAGAAGGGATATAAAAGATCCTCCAAAACCAAAGATTGCTGCAAAAATAAGTAATCCTAAGGTACTATGTGAATCAACACCTAAAATACTTAGAATAATTCCAAATACTAACATAACCGCTAAGTTAGTTAGAATAAATAATCCAACTCGCATCATAATTTTTCTCTTTTTATATATTACATGTATTTCAAATTCTTAATGATTAAATTAAATTGCAATATCATGAATTTTAATTAATAACACACTGCTTATGATCGCAAAAATACAGCCTAGATACAACTATCAATATAAGTATATTTTGAGGAATATGCGATATTTGCTTGTTTGTTAAACATAAAGCAAATTAAATATTTTATAACATAATGAAGTAAATAACCGATGAGAAAGTACTGGAGGAGACTCTATCAGCCACATCCCACACACATACTTTTTACTTTGGCTGCTTCCTTCCGGACCTGACCTGATGAGCAAAAAAATGTTGCAAGAGGACCCATAGAGCCTCCATTGGAGGTATTATTATGCTTTATTTAAGAAACTAATACAACTATTTTTATCAAAAATTACTACGCCCTTCTAATATATTCAATAAAAGAAAGGCATTATATTGCAAAAGTAGGATCAAAACTTAGCAACTAGATAACTAAATTTTTTTCTACACGCTCTCTAAATTTAATTCCAGGTCTAAATGTAACAACTCGACGAGCAGAGATATCCACACTTTCGCCTGTCTTTGGATTACGTCCTGGACGTGAATTCTTATCACGTACTGCAAAATTACCAAATCCAGATAATTTTACGGGCTCTCCTTTTTCTAAAGCCACTCGGATCTCTTCAAAAAAGAGTTCAACAAGGACTTTAGCTTCTTGACGATCAATGTTAAATTTTTCGGCAAGACGATCTGCAATATCAGCTTTAGTTAATGTCATAGTTATTATTCTCTTAATAGGGCTTCAAAACGATTTTGTAAAGCAGTGACGCACTTACTTACAATGTTTGTTATATCTTCTTCTTCAAGTGTACGCGATTTATCTTGCAAAATCAAACTGATAGCAAGACTTTTTTGATCTTCCTTGATATTTTCGCCTTGATAAACATCAAACAGATTAACTTTTATAAGTTGCTCACCACCAGCTTGCTTACACTCAGAAATAATATCTGCTACTGGAATTGTATTTGATACAACAATAGCTATATCCCGTTTGTTCGATGGATACTTTGATAAATCTTGAGCAACAGGTACTTTCTTGCTACCAATTTTAGCTAAATTTATTTCAAAAACAAGCGTTTTACTATTTAAAGATAATTTTTTTTCAATTTCTGGATGTAAGACACCAAAATAGCCTACTATATCATCATTTAAATAAATATCTGCACTCTGTCCTGGATGTAAGGTAGTAAGCTGCGATTTCTTAAATTGCACTTTATCCGCACAGCCTAAAAGTGAAAAAATTGACTCAATATCACCTTTAAGATCGTAGAAATCCACGTGCTTTTTAGGAAGCTGCCAGTGTTCTTCGTACAAACTACCTGTAACGATACCAGATAACATCAGTTCTTGGTGTACACCTAATTCACATTTTTCATCTGGTATAAAACGTAGACCTGTTTCAAATAACCGTATACGTGCTTGCTGACGATTTTGGTTGTATAATACCGCGTCTAATAACCCAGACCATAGTGATAAACGCATGACTGACATTTCACTTGAAATCGGGTTAGGTAGCTTGATTCCAGGCTGTTCAGGATGAAGAATTTGCTGAACTTTTGGATCAACAAAGCTATATGTAACAGCTTCTTGATACCCTTTATCAACCAATAAGTCTTTTACTCTTCGTAATGATATTTGACTTTCTGGTTTTGGTCTCATTACTGATTCAATCTTCAGGTTAGCATTTGGGATATTGTTATATCCGTAGATTCGAGCTATTTCTTCAACTAGATCTTCTTCAATTTGTAAATCAAAACGCCAACTTGGTGATTTTACAACCCACACATTCTCTTTGTATTCAACTTCACAACCGAGTCTAACTAAAATATCAGTGATCTTTTGTGTTTCGATTGTATAACCAATAATACGATCAATTTTATTGCGACGTAACTGGATAATTGCTTGTACAGGAAGTTCTTCTTTATGTGTTACATCAATAATTGGACCAGCTTCACCACCACAGATATCAATTAATAATTTGCTAGCTCGTTCCATTGCTACAAATTGTAGAGATGGGTCGACTCCACGCTCATAACGGTGTGACGCTTCTGTATGTAAACCATATTCACGAGCTTTACCTGTTATTGCTAATGGATTAAAAAACGCAGATTCAAGAAACACATCTTTAGTCGATTGCGTTACGCCTGATTTTTCACCCCCCATGATTCCTGCTAATGCTAAGATTTTTTGGTGATCAGCAATAACTAAGGTTTTATCATTAAGTTTAACTTCATTACCATTAAGTAAAACAAGTTTCTCCTCTTTTTGGGCATAACGAACAACAATCCCCTTCTCTATTTCAGCCAAATCGAACGCATGCATTGGATGACCAAGTTCTAATAATACATAGTTGGTAATATCAACGATTGCCTCAATAGAGCGGATTCCACCACGGCGTAGTTTTTCTTTCATCCATAATGGCGTTGGGGCATTAACGTTGATGCCTTTAATTACACGACCTAAATAACGTGGTGCTGCTTTCGGTTCATCTATCTGGATTGGTAATGTATCATTAATTGTTGCAGATACACTATCAACTTTTAGTTCTTTCATAGCAATATTGTTAACTGCGGAAATATCTCTGGCAATGCCAACAGTTCCAAAACAATCCGCTCGATTTGGTGTAACACTAATATCTATTATAACGTCATTAAGGTTTAAATATTCACGAATATCCATGCCTAAAGGTGCATCATCTGGCAACTCAATGATCCCATTATGATCATCCGAAATTCCCAATTCAGAATAAGAACAAAGCATTCCTTCCGAAGGTTCACCTCGTAATTTAGCCGCTTTAATTTTAAAATCGCCAGGTAATACTGCCCCCACTGTTGCACAAGCAACAGTTAAACCTTGACGGCAATTTGGCGCACCACAAACAATATCAAGTAATTCGGCTTTACCTATATCAACTTTTGTTACACGAAGTTTATCCGCATTCGGATGTTGCATACATTCAACAACTTTACCGACAACTACTCCAGTAAAATCGCCCGCTACTTTTTCGACATCCTCGACTTCTAAACCAGCCATTGTCAATTGATTGGCAAGCGTTTCGCTACTAATTTCTGGATTGATCCATTCACGTAGCCAATTTTCACTAAATTTCATGTTTTGATCTCCAGAATTAATTAAATTGCTTTAAGAAACGTAAGTCATTTTCAAAAAAAGAACGCAAATCAGTGACACCGTAACGTAGCATGGTTAATCGCTCTATACCCATACCAAAAGCAAAACCACTATAGATTTCATGATCAATGCCTACATTACGTAATACATTAGGATGTACCATTCCACAACCTAACACTTCTAACCATTTACCGTTTTTAGCTTTAATATCAACTTCAGCTGAAGGTTCTGTAAATGGGAAATAGGCTGGTCTAAAACGAATTTCCATATTATCTTCAAAAAAACAATGAAGAAAATCGTGTAATAACCCTTTTAAATGTGTAAAACTGATATCCTTATCAACCAGTAAGCCTTCCATTTGGTGGAACATAGGCGTATGAGTCTGATCATAATCATTGCGATAAGTTCTACCTGGTGCAATGATTCGGATTGGGGGTTTTTGGTTTTCCATGGTGCGAATTTGCACAGTTGACGTCTGTGTTCTTAATAATCGTTTTGCATCAAACCAAAATGTATCGTGATCAGCACGCGCAGGATGATGAGCCGGAATATTCAGTGCATCAAAATTATGGTAGTCATCTTCAATTTCTGGACCTGTTTCAACAACAAAACCCAACTCACCAAAAAAATCAACTAATCGATTAATTGTTTTTGTGACTGGATGTAATCCACCTAATTCAAGTGTTTTACCTGGCAAAGTGATATCTATTGTTTCGTTTGCCAGCTTTGCATCAAGAGCCTGACGCTCTAAAAGATTGCGCTTTTGATTTAATATTTCAATGACTTCTTGTTTTGCCTCATTGATTTTTTGACCGACAGCCGGACGCTCATCGGCAGGAACATCGCGTAATGAAGCCATTTGCATTGTAAAATAGCCTTTTTTACCAAAATATTCCACACGAATTTGTTCGATCGTATTAATGTCATTAGCACTTTCAATAGCGGATTTGGCATTATTAACCAGTTCAACTAATTGAGACATACAGTTCTCCTGCTTATTGTTCATTGCATAAAAAAAGCCTCTTTTGAGGCTTTTATAATCATTTTTCGTTTTTTCTTTGCCTCAGGAATTTATATTGCAACAGAAACCAAAAAAGAAACGAAAAATAACTATCTTCATAATTAATTTACTCTTCAAAAATATCAAAATTAGAATGATAAAAGCCGAGATAACTCGGCTTTTATCAAGTCATTATAGCGCTGCTTTTGCTTTTTCAACTAATGCAGCAAATGCATTGTTGTCAAATACAGCAATGTCAGCAAGGATCTTACGATCAATTTCTATTGATGCTTTCTTTAAACCATTGATAAAACGGCTATAAGAAAGACCACATTGACGAGCTGCAGCATTAATACGAACAATCCATAATTGACGGAATTGGCGTTTACGTTGACGACGGTCACGGTAAGCATATTGTCCAGCTTTAATTACAGCTTGGAAAGCAACACGATATACACGTGAACGAGCTCCATAATAACCTTTTGCTTGTTTTAAAATTTTCTTGTGACGTGCACGAGCAATAACACCACGTTTAACACGAGCCATAAACTATATCCTCTAAATAATTAACCAAAATTAAGCGTATGGAACACACGCAGTAACTAAACCTAAATCGCCTTTTGACACAGTCGTCAAACCACGTAAATGACGTTTACGTTTAGTTGATTTTTTAGTTAGGATATGGCTTTTGTTAGCTTGCTTATGCTTAAAGCCACCAGAAGCTGTTTTTTTAAAGCGCTTTGCTGCGCCTTTTACAGTTTTAATTTTAGGCATTTTATTAATTTCCACTTCGCATTGTTAATAAAAATAAAATAATGGTGTAATTTTCAATAAATCGAAAACTAGCTTGTCAAACCATTATTTCTTCTTCGGCGCAAGTACCATAATCATTTGCCGACCTTCAATCTTAGTTGGATAAGACTCAATGATCGCCAAATCAGCTAAGTCTTCTTTAATGCGATCAAGCATTTCAGAACCTAACTGTTGGTGAGCCATTTCACGACCACGAAAACGTAATGTGACTTTAGCTTTATCGCCATCTTCAAGAAAGCGAATCAGGCTGCGGAGTTTTACCTGATAGTCGCCTTCGTCTGTACCAGGTCGGAACTTAATTTCCTTAACCTGAACAACCTTTTGCTTTTTCTTCTGCTCTTTTGTTGCTTTACTCTTTTCATAGAGGAACTTGCCATAATCCATAATTCGACAAACAGGTGGCTCTGCATTAGGGCTTATTTCAACTAAATCTAAAGTTGCCTCTTCAGCTTGTTTTAAAGCTTCATCTAAGCTTACTATACCGAGCTGCTCACCATCGACGCCGGTTAATCTCACCTCACGAGCGGTAATTTCATCGTTAATCTTATGTGCTCGTGTTGACTGAATTCGTTTACTGACTTTAATATCTCATTCCTCCAAATTAATTTGTCATTAATTCATTTGTTCTAATGAACGACTATGAATTTCGTTAAGCAACAATTCTATAACATGTTTCACTTCAAAGCTACCAAGATCTTTACCTTGGCGAGTTCGAACTGAAATTGTTCCTGATTCCATTTCTTTGTCTCCACAAACAAACATATAAGGAACACGTTTAAGAGTATGCTCGCGAATTTTAAACCCTATTTTCTCATTTCTCAAGTCCGCTTTTGCTCTAATGCCAACTTTTTGTAGTTGCGCGGTTAATTGTTTTGCATATTCAGCTTGATTATCGGTAATATTAATTACTGCAACTTGCAATGGAGCAAGCCATGTAGGAAAAAATCCTGCGCAGTTTTCTGTTAAGATTCCCATAAAGCGCTCCATTGAACCTAAAATAGCTCTATGAATCATAACGGGAACATGACGTTCGTTGTCTTCACCAACATAAGTTGCATCTAAACGTTCTGGTAGCATAAAGTCTAATTGAACAGTACCACATTGCCATGCACGCCCTAGACAGTCATGTAGAGTAAACTCGATTTTTGGTCCATAAAAGGCACCCTCACCTGGTAGGTATTCAAAATCAATGCCGTTTTCAGTTAAACATTCGGCCAAATCTTTTTCTGCAAGATCCCATGTTTCATCTTTACCGATTCGTTTTTCTGGACGAGTGGATAACTTAACAGTAATATCTGTAAAACCGAAAGTACTATAAGTATCATAAACCATTTTGATACAACTATTAACTTCACTGCAAATTTGACTTTCAGTACAAAAAATATGTGCATCATCTTGGGTGAAACCTCGAACACGCATCAATCCGTGTAAAGATCCAGATGGCTCGTTTCGATGACAGCTACCAAATTCCGCCATACGTAATGGTAAATCACGATAAGATTTTAAACCTTGATTAAAAATCTGTACGTGCCCTGGACAGTTCATTGGCTTAATACAATATTCACGATTTTCAGATGAAGTGACAAACATTAACTCTTTATAATTACCCCAATGCCCTGTTTTTTCCCACAAAACACGATCCATCATAAACGGACCTTTGACTTCTTGATAATCGTACTCTTTTAATTTAGTGCGAACAAAAACCTCAAGTTCACGGAAGATAATCCATCCATCATTATGCCAAAATACCATACCGGGTGCTTCTTCTTGCATATGATAAAGATCAAGCTGTTTACCTATTTTACGGTGATCACGTTTAGCCGCTTCTTCTAAAAATTGTAAATAGCTATCAAGTTGTTTTTTATCTGCCCATGCTGTTCCATAAATGCGTTGTAACATTTTATTGTCACTATTACCACGCCAATAAGCACCTGCAACTTTTTGCAATTTAAAATGGTGGCAAAAACGCATATTAGGAACATGTGGTCCACGACACATATCAATATATTCTTCGTGGTGATAAAGTGCTGGTTTTGAATCTTTAGGGATATTCTCATCCAAGATAGCAATTTTATATGGTTCACGTCGCTCCCAAAATACTTCTCTAGCTCGTTCCCAACTAACGACTTCTTTTTTTACTTCATAATCTTTTTTAGCCAATTCATGCATGCGTTTTTCTAATGCATCAAGATCTTCCTGCGTTAATGAGTGATCTAAATCAACGTCATAATAAAAGCCATTATCAATTGTTGGACCGATTGCCATTTGTGTATCAGGCCATAATTGCTTAATCGCATGACCTAATAAATGCGCACAAGAATGGCGTATAATTTCAAGTCCATCTTCGTCTTTAGTAGTAATGATGGCTAATGTTGCATCTTGCTCAATGATATCAGAGGCATCTTTACGCTCACCATTTACACGTCCAGCTATACAAGCTTTTGCCAGCCCTGCACCAATACTTTGTGCAACTTCTAAAACGGTAACGGGTTTATCAAATTGGCGTTGACTTCCATCAGGAAGAGTAATAATTGGCATAATAAATCCTTATAACAGTGGTGCGCCACACGAAAGCGCACTTGCGTACATAAATAAATTGGTCGGATATACTACCACTTATCATCAAAATTTTAAATAGAAAGAATCAGTTTATATCAACATAAATAAATTCATAAAATAGAATAAACTGCTGGTTTACCTAAAATATTTTCACAAAAAATGAATAGCACTTTTCCCCTAATAACAGCTATAATTGCTAGCAATTGATATTTTATAATATAGACATACTTGTTATGAACATTTGGATTGATGCCGATGCATGCCCAAACCCAATTAAAGAGATTTTATATCGAGTAGCTAACCGGAAAGCAATTAATGTTGTATTAATTGCTAATCAGCGGCTATATCCCCCCTCCTCGCCTTATATTAAAAGCTTGCAAGTTGAAAAAGGATTTGATGTTGCAGACAATAAAATTATTGGGTTGGTTAAAAAAAATGATTTAGTCATTACGTCTGACATTCCACTTGCATCAGAGATTTTAAATAAAGGTGCTTTAGTCCTCACACCACGAGGAGAACAATACACACTTGATACAATTAAAGAACGATTAACTATGCGAGATTTTATGGAAACGATGCGAGCTAGCGGAATACAGTCTAAAGGTCCTTCTCCTTTTTCAAACAGAGATAGAGAAAAGTTTGCTAATCAGCTTGATATTCTAATATATAGGATCGTTTAAACTTTTGTTTTCTATCTTTTGAATCTTCGAATATTTACTCATCATGCTACATCTTTATAAATGTCTGTATTACTTTCTCGTCTTTTCCATAGGTTTGTTGGTAAATAGAGTTCGTGAATTTTTGATTAATGCGAGGGTTAATATGTAACTATCCCCTAAAATAGTACAGCAAAAAAGTAGAAAATTCTCTATGATAAAAATAAAGGGGATTTAATTATGAAAAAAATGACTGAACATCAAATCGTCGCTATTTTAAAAGAAGCTGAAGCGGGTATTCCCGTTAAAGAACTGTGCCGTAAATATGGCATGGGTAATTCAACTTTCTATAAATGGCGGGAAAAATACGGCGGAATGGAAACTTCGGATATCAAACGCTTAAAGGAGCTGGAGGCCGAAAACCGCAAGCTTAAGCAGATGTTTGCCGAACTGAGCTTAAAATCCCAGCTTCAGGAAGAAATTATAAAAAAGCTTTAGTGCCCACAAAGGCACGTAA